>NZ_JABXKI010000134.1 GCF_017115095.1 Nostoc sp. NMS4
CTTCGGCAGTTTTGATGTTATTCTTCTGTGTGCGTTCCACTTTCAAGTAATTGGTAACGCTACCAGTTTGAGCATGAGTATATACAGCTTCGTGGCTCTCAACAGTAAAACGTTCAGCCCGTAAAGTTTCCACACCCATCTCGTAGACCCCCGCCGCGATCGCTGCTTCAATCTGCTGGCTCAAGAGTAGTTCAAACCTCTCGAAAATGACGTTTTGCATATTGATGCGTAAAGCTAGTAGTCGATTGAGGAATTGACGTAGGGGTGGGAGGTCGATTTTCATGCCGCCTTCGTGGGAAGTGAGCGAGAGTCCTGTCATTTGCTCGAAAGTCCCCAAAGGCACTTGGGCAAACCGCCCTTGGAATATCTGCTTGAACAGTTCATACAGTGCGTACTCTGCATAGTTCGATTCAAGGTTATCTTTAGCTTCAAATATCCCATTACCTCCGGTTTGCCTTTGCCCCCTTGTGAGTGCACCCAAGCTATCCAGCCTTCGGGCAATGGTTGAGATAAAGCGGCGTTCACCTATGACGTTAGTGGTTACAGGTCTGAACACGGGTGCAGATGCTTGGTTTGTGCGGTGCGATCGCCCAAGCCCTTGAATTGCATTGTCTGCTCTCCATCCGGCTTCAAGCAGGTAGTGCGATCGCCGCCGACGATTCGCAGCATTTAGATCAGCATGATAACTTCTGCCTGTCCCACCAGCATCACTGAAGATGAGGATTTGTTTCTCGTCCGCCATGAATGCAGCAGTTTCAGCAATATTCGCGCCACTACCCCGTGAATCAACAAACAAACGCCCGGAATCATCCTTGAGAACTCGTTTACTGCGACCAGTTACTTCAGCCACTTGCTTGTGACCAAAATGCCACAGCAGCTTGGGCAAAGCGAAGCTGAAGTACAGTCAATCGTTCAACAAGGTCAAAAAGCTAAACATAAAATGGTGACAGCTAACCTACGATTGGTGGTATCGATCGCTAAAAAGTACCAAAATCACAATTTAGATTTTCTCGATTTGCTCCAAGAAGGGGCACTGGGACTACAGCGTGGGGTCGAGAAATTTGACCCTAACAAAGGCTATAAACTATCAACCTATACTTATTGGTGGATTACCCAGTCAATAACACGTGCTGTAGCAGATAAGTCTCGCACTATTCGTTTACCAATTCATATCAACGAAAAGTTAAACAAAATCAGGAGAGTACAGCAGCAACTGTCTCAATCTTTGGGTCGTCCTCCAGTTGTAGCAGAAATTGCCCAATCGTTGAATCTATTGCCAAGCCAAATAAGAGATTACCTTCAGGTTTCCAAGTCTCCAGTTTCATTAGAAATGCGAGTGGGAGATGAGGGTGAAAGCGAACTAGTCGATATTTTGCCGATGGATGGTATTTCCCTAGATGAGCAAATTACTCTTGAGCTTTTACACCAGGACTTGAGCGAGTTGCTGGCATTGCTTAAGCCAAGGCAACGAGAAGTATTGACTCTACGTTTTGGATTGGAAGATAATCAAGAATTAACTTTGAGTCAAGTTGCAAAACGCCTAAATCTTAGTCGAGAAACAATTCGTAAAACTGAACATCTTGCTTTAAAAATTTTGCGCTCTCATCAAAACAAGATTAAAGACTATCTTCTTAATTAGAACTAACTAAGGGTTATTGAACTCTAGTTTCATTTGTATAAGTCGAACTCGCTACTTCAAAGACTAAAAGCAGTCGCCACTGCCTTTTTAGATGCCTCCAATTGCGGCACTTAGGAGTGCGGTGCGATCGCATATTCGCACTTTCCGGCGGCATCGCCTCTGCTTAATCCCCGGCCAAAAACCATCAGATTGCCCCTGTTTATCAAATGGTGTATGAATATATTGCTATCTAGAAACTATCCTTATAAATAGAACACCAAAGAAAGAACCGATGCCCAGCAAAACTATTGAAGTCCGAGAGTACACCGTCAGAGCGCACAAGCGGGAAATTCATACTCGCGTTTTCAACTTTGTGTGTAAGCAGTGTGAACAACCCACACAACGAGAAACCTTTGGTGTGCGACCGCTCTACTGTGAAACATGCCGTCCGCCACAAGCGCCGAAGCAATCGAAAGTAGTCCCTATAGGCAAGAGGAAACCCAGAGCGATGAACTACAAGAGTGGTAAAGACATAGCTGGATGATTTGTTGTCTCTTGGGTGAGTGAAGCAGTGCGCTCATTCGCCCAACCTAATTCAAACAGGTAAAAGGTAACTCCAATGAATTCACATTAAACATATTTTCTTCTTCGATTTATCTGTGGGATTAAGAAAACTTCCCAGATTAAGATTAATTAGTAAGCAACTTCAACACAATTCTCAAATCATACACTGGCTCACAAGTAGTAATACAATCAGGGGCGTGAGTTCGTTCTGGAACGAGTATGACCAATACCAACCCTCAAACCGAATATGATTCGCCGTGGAAACAGATACTACAACTGTATTTTGAAGACTTCATGCTGTTTTTCTTTCCGCAAGCACATAGGGAAATAGATTGGACTCGACAGCCTGAGTTCTTGGACAAAGAATTAGAGCAGGTAGTGCGTGATGCCGAACTAGGGAAAAGACTGGCGGATAAGCTGGTAAAAATATACCGCATTGGTGGCGAAGAATCCTGGATACTGATACATTTAGAAATCCAATCCCAGTCAGAGTCAGACTTTAGCGAAAGGATGTTTACCTATAACTACCGCATCTACGATAGATATAAGCGATCGGTGGCATCCTTGGCAATTCTAGGTGATGAGCAGGTAAACTGGCGACCAAATCGGTTTGGTTACGAGTTGTTTGGCACTAAAGTAGAGTTTCAGTTTCCAATTGTCAAATTGTTAGACTATCAACAACGTCAGTCTGAGCTAGAAGCCAGCCGTAACCCTTTGGCGACTGTGGTGATGGCACATTTAGCAGCAGTACAAACCAAGAGCGACAGGTTACAACGTAAGCAGCAGAAACTAAGTTTAGTGCGGAGACTGTACCAGCAGGGGTTTGAACGTGAGGATGTTCTAAACTTGTTGGCTTTTGTAGACTGGGTATTAACACTCCCTCAAGATTTAGAGCGAGAATTTCAGCATGAAGTAGAACAATTGGAGGCAGAGCAACGTATGCAGTATGTTACTTCTTTTGAACGTAGTGGTATTGAAAAAGGTAAGCTTGAAGCTTTGTTGAAAGGTATAGCCTTGGGATTAAAGCTCAAATTTGGAGAAACTGGTCAAAATTTATTACCTGAAATCGAATCTATCCAAGATGTAAATCTGCTAGAAGCCATCTTGTCAGGGATAGATACGGCTAGTACTGTTTCACAATTGCGTCAAATTTACCAGTCGTCCACAACAGACACTCAGCAATGAGATTGGGCATCGCCTAATTTCCCCATCCCCGAATCAACAAGCCCAAGACGAATTTAACTAAAATAAAGTATGCCCAAGACTTGGAACATCAAGATAGATAACTATTTTCAAGCCAACCCCAATTGCATCATCGCCACTGCTCATGTAGACTCGTTCCCCACAGACCTACCCCTAGAACCCAATATCAGGGAACCAAACCGCAAAAGCGCGACCTACAGACAAATCTTCGACTCACTGACTACCGAACCCGAAAAATTCTTCTCTCGCCACAGTGGAATCGTTCTGTCAGCCAATAAAACTAAACCTGTCAAAAACAAAACTGAACTAGAGCTAGAAGTCTTAGAAGCCAAGAGGGGGGTAGCGATGGAATTATCAACGGTGGCCACACGATTTTAGCTTTTGAGCAAGCGAAAAATTACAACTACAATTTAACCGAAGCTAGGGTAAAAGTTACGATTCACATCGGGCTGACTGAAGAATCAGCCAAAGATATAGCCCTAGCTTCAAATACTACAACACCAGTAGATTCTCGCTCCAAAGTCAACGCCAGGGGTGATTACAAATTCATCAAGCAGTATTTAGCCCAGTTAGAACAGAAAGAAGATAGAAAATTCCGCATCGCTTATTACCAGAATCAAAGCGGCGCTCCCAGAAATGCCCAGTGTAATGTCACCCATTTGCTCAAGCTCATTTACTGCCTCGACAGGAATAAATACAACCCCGACAGCAATAAACGAACCAAGCACCCAGCAGGAATGAGTCTTCCAAGTAACATCACAGACGCAGAAAGAGAAAGATTAACCGCCTTACTGCCTCTCTTGACTCATGCTTTGTGGATAGAGCAAAGACTCTACGAAATAATCCAAGAATATATCAGCAACCCCAGAAGAAAGGGTGCTAACGATTTAGCATCAATAGATATACGTAAAACTACATTGTTGCCTGACAGCAAGTATTCATTCGGGTTTGGTGCGCCAACTGACCTGGCACTACCGATAATCGCATCATATCGGGTATTTTTGGATAAAGACTATAAATGGATTCTGCCGTTTAACGAATTTGCTGAAGATTTCCTGCAACACTTGTGGGCTAACTACTTCCGCAAATATTTGGTGTCGGAGAAAACAGCAGGAAATACAGTCGGTACAAAAATCAGCCGCAATCAAGAGATTTGGGAAAGTTTGTATATCTCAGCGCAAAGTTATCTAAATCAGCACTTGATGAAAATGGTTAACTCCAGTAAGTCAGAAGAATCTCAGGTGACACAAGGTACAAACAAGAGGGGAAAAGGGAAAAGGGGTGAACTCAACGCGACTACTGTTCCCAAATAGTTTTTTACCGAACAGGGTATGAGGTGTACGGGAAAGACTATTAGTCCCCATACCCTACTTGACTTTTCCAGTTAAGTCAGGAACTCTCATTTAGAGCTTGGGTAATGCCATAATTAATTCTCAACAAGCTAAGTTTAATGACAAAATCTACCACAGGTAGAACTTTGGGATGGAGGTATAGTAAGCGCTCACTGGATACTGTTATGAATAATTGCGTTCTAAATTGAATTTATCTATTGCAATCTCAGGTTGATATTTTTAGCTGTTGAAATCAGGAAAATTAATTCAGTGATTTGATTTATACTTTTAGGTTCGTCTAAATATCAAAAAAGTTTTGTCGTATGTCCAGCCTGAGTCCAGACATGGTTCGTATCTATTTGCAAGAGATTGGTCGTTATCCAATGCTAACCGCAGACCAAGAAATTGCTTATGGCAGGCAGGTACAGCAAATCATGGCAATTGAGCAAAGAAAAAATGAACTCACCCAACAACTAGATCGTGAGCCAACAATGGTCGAATTAGCTGTTGATGTTGACAAAAGTGAATTGGAAATAGCTCAAATACAAAATCTTGGGCAACGAGCCAAACAAAAAATGGTGACAGCAAACTTGCGTCTGGTGGTTTCGATTGCCAAAAAATATCAGAAGCGCAATCTGGAATTCTTAGATTTGCTGCAAGAAGGAGCAATAGGTTTACAAAGGGGTGTAGAAAAATTTGACCCCAATCGCGGCTATAAGCTTTCCACCTACGTATACTGGTGGATTACGCAGTCAATCACACGGGCAATTGCAGAGAAATCTCGTACTGTACGCTTGCCAATTCATATCACCGAACAACTGAATAAAATCAAGAAAGTACAGCGAGAATTATTTCAGACACTGGGTCGTCCAGCCAGTGTTGTAGAAATTGCTGAAACTTTAGACTTACAACCAAGCCAGATTAGGGATTTTCTCAGCAGTTCAAAGCAGCCAATTTCTCTAGATGTAAAGATTGGAGATAACCAAGACACAGAACTTAGTCAACTTTTACCAGATGAGGGCATATCTCCAGACGAACATATCACCAAAGAACTTTTACGCCAAGACATTAATAGTTTATTAGAATCACTCAAACCGACGCAACGTGAAGTATTAATTTTGCGTTTTGGGTTAGAGAACGATCAAGAACTAACTTTAGCTCAAATTGGAGAGAAATTGAATGTCAGTAGAGAACGAGTTCGCCAAATTCAGCAGCAAGCAATCACTGTTATACGTCGTCAAAAAACTGAAATTCAACAGTATTTAGTTTCGTGAGAAGTACTTATTGATGATATTTTCGGGACTAATTAGCGAAAAAGAAAGGCTGGGGTAGGGTTACAGGTTTGGGTGTAGGGAAAGACAAAAAGTCTTACTACACCCCACACACTCTCATTTTTCAGATACTGTAAAAAGTCAGATTAAACAAGAAGATCAATATTTTTTAAAGGTTCAATTAAATATCTACGTCCACCGCCTCTATGAGGTACAGGGTTACTGGGAGTATTATATCTGATAATCTCTGAAAATAACTGTTGTGTTTTATAAGTAGTCAGCAGTGTCTGTGATAATTTATTTATCTGTATTTGGGAATTAAGACTTAGTAAGCCAAATACAAAAGTCCAGACTAAAGTATAGGGTGTAAAAGGCATAGTTAATAGCTCTATTTTATTTCTATTAACTAATACTTAGTATTTTTAAATTATCCGGTAAATATATATAAATATAATGGCAAAGCTGTCTTAATTCTGGGTTTGATATCGCAATATAACTTGGTTTGAATACGACTATTATATAAATCTTTGACAAAAAAACTAATGAAAAAAGTCATGAATTCGACCATGACTTTTGGCACAAATAAATGACCGATTTGGCCAGTTACTAGGGATTGATAAACTCTGGACAATTCTCACCATCCCATCGGTCAAATAGGACTGTTTTTCAAGCCCCCACTGCACCTCTACTCAGGTCAGTGGTGGGTTGTTGACTTGAGCTTCTGATAGTCTTGAAAAAAACGATTCAAATCACTTAAAAGTTGACAATACAAGCTATTGTTTTCATAAGTGCCACTAGTATTCTCCCAAGAATCGCAAATTCTTGGGCTAGTAAGAGGCAAAATCAAAACAAATAGAGCCGCAATTAGAGGCACAATTAATATAAGGTTTCGGACATCAGTAATTAAATCACCAACTTCGCTCAGAATAGGTAACTCATATTGATGACGATGTGTAATTAGTACATCTTTGGTTTTCTGAGGTCGAGTTTTTTGCTCCTTTTCTAAAGAGCTTGAGGCTTTTGAGGGGAAGTTGCTTTGATTATTGTCTTGCATAAGTTATTCAACAAATTTTAATTTTGATTACTATTGCAGCCGTCGAATTTGTACTTAAGATGTGAATTATGAAGCAATTTTTCGATTCCTTTTCGGATAAGCTCTGGTGGAACTCCGTCTAATTTCAACTCGCTTTGAATAAACTCATCAATGGAACTGGCTTTCGTTTTCTTCAAAAGTGCCAACATTTGTTGAGCTTGGGTTGTTGATGTGCAAGATGAATTAGTTTCAGCTTGAGAGGTTTGCTTATGACTTAGTGCAGAGTC
>NZ_JABXKI010000390.1 GCF_017115095.1 Nostoc sp. NMS4
CCTTTTTTTACACACTTCATCCTAATTTTAATAGTGTATTACTTTCTTGAGAAGCTTCTAACTCAGAACTGCCAAACTTGGTAACTGCTTTCACCACTTATTTAGTTAACCCCGTGGGCAAGTTCGCTTTTCTATTTCAGAAGGAAGTGACAGCATTTGGTTAAAATAGCGATCGGAGTGCTTTACAAAGCTTAAAACTTTTTAGCAATGTCTACGACGGGTTAAGCCTACGCAAAGCACAGTGAGCCAGCGCGGTCTTCTTCCAAAGGGAGAGACTAGTAGTCTGTCAAGAAATAATTGACGAATAAATTTTCTGTAGAGACGGCGATTTATCGCGTCTCTCGAACCGTCAAAATGGATTTGACAGACCACTAGTGCCAATGAAGTGTACCCCAAGAGCGACTGGGGAACCCGAAAGGCTTGCCGTTAGCTAAGTTTTTTCTTTCTTTACAGATAGATAGTACCTAAAACCGATGACTGGTGTTAACCTGACTGCTTGGATTCTTGGCCCTGTCTTAGGGGTAATGACATTCTTATTTATATTTCGTATCATTCTCACTTGGTATCCACAAGTGGATCTTAATCGTTTGCCCTTTAATTTAATAGCTTGGCCCACTGAGCCATTTTTAATCCCGTTGCGAAAGTTGGTGCAACCTATAGGTGGAGTAGATATTACACCTATTATTTGGGTTGGTATCTTTAGCTTGCTACGAGAAATCCTGTTAGGTCAACAAGGATTGCTGACTATGCTATCTCGTGTGAATTAAGGATGGGGCATTGGGCATTGGGCATTGGGCATTGGGGAATGGGGCAGGAGTTCTTTAATTTTGAATTTTGAATTTTGAATTGATTGCTCCCCCACTCCCCACTCCCTTAACCGTTCATTTCCTGCACAAAATTTGTATAGACATTACCCTGCAAAAACTGTGGAGTTTCCATAATTTTTTGATGAAACCCGATAGTTGTGGGTAGTCCAGTGATGGCACATTCCCGCAGTGCGCGTTTCATCCGGTTAATAGCAGTGGGTCGGTCTGGTGCCCAAACAATTAACTTGCCGATTAAGGAATCGTAGTAGGGCGGGATTTGGTAATCTGTGTAAACGTGCGAATCAATCCGAACACCAGGGCCTCCGGGGGGCAGATAGCTACTAATCCGTCCAGGAGAAGGACGAAAATCATGATCGGGATCTTCGGCGTTGATTCGACATTCGATCGCATGACCTCGTAATACTACTTGCTCTTGGGTTAGCTTGAGTCTTTCTCCTTGAGCAATGCGGATTTGTTCGGCAACTAAGTCTATCCCCGTAATCATTTCTGTTACAGGATGTTCTACTTGAATCCGGGTGTTCATTTCCATAAAGTAGAATTTACCGGATCTATCCAAGAGAAACTCGATAGTACCTGCCCCACTGTAGTTAATGAATTGGGCTGCTTTGACAGCAGCTTGTCCCATTTTCTCACGTAGGTCTTGGTCGAGAGCCGGACTAGGAGCTTCTTCTAACAGCTTTTGATTCCGGCGCTGAATTGAGCAATCCCGTTCACCCAAGTGGATGACATTACCGTAGTTATCTGCCAAAATTTGAAATTCGATATGGCGGGGACGTTCAATAAATTTTTCTATGTAAACGCCAGAATTCCCAAAAGCTGCTCCTGCTTCGCCTTGGGCTGCGAGGAAAAGTTTAACAAATTCGTCTTCAGAACGAACTAGACGCATACCCCGTCCACCGCCACCCGCCGTGGCTTTAATCATCAACGGATAGCCGATATCTTTGGCAAATCCTAATCCTTCTTCCTCAGATTCTACCAATCCCTCAGTACCTGGTACTGTCGGAACTCCAGCTTTTTGCATGGTTTCTTTAGCAGTGGATTTATCCCCCATTAGCCTGATAGCTTCTGGAGTTGGACCGATAAAAGCAATATGATGGTCGGCACAGATTTCCGCAAACCGAGCATTTTCTGCTAAAAAACCATAGCCTGGATGAATTGCAGTAGCATTTCGTGTCAGTGCAGCAGCAATAATATTGGGAATATTCAAATAACTTTTACCGCTAGCAGGTTCGCCAATGCAAACCGCTTCATCAGCAAGTTGGACGTGGAGAGCATTACGGTCAACGGTGGAGTGAACCGCAACTGTGGCAATTCCCATTTCTTCACAGGCGCGGAGAATGCGAAGGGCGATTTCTCCCCGATTGGCAATTAATATTTTGTCAAACTTCATTTTTTAGTTTCGATATCATTACCAGTAGATTCACATTTTCTCCGATCCAACTTGAAATAATGCGGAAGCATTGTTTCAAATTATCGCAGGAGATTCGCCATCCTGATTCTAAGCAAACTTGCATATTGCACGCTTGCTGCCTCTAGGGGTTTTACTACAATAACAACATTGCTGTTGTAAGTCTTGACTAGACTAGCAAGCTGGGCTTTGGCGATGCCGAATAGCGAGTCATAGAGTGTCATTACTCGTCGTAGAGATCGCCTACGGTAGGCGGTTATGCGATCGCACCCCTGCCGAACATATTCGCTCTAGTAGCTTTATCCCTTTTCAATATCACTTGTACAACTGCTAAATTTCTGTCAGTCTGATACCGCCTTGAGAAAATTTATATTTTTGAGCCACTGAATTTAGATATCACTTTACTATAATTATTTTCTTATGCTATAGTCTATCTTTAGAGAAACCATGCGGATGTGGCGGAATTGGTATACGCGCACGCTTGAGGTGCGTGTGGGCAATGCCCTTGCGAGTTCGAGTCTCACCATCCGCATTTTTGCTTGTTTAAGCATAGGGTCAATAGTCACAGGCCAAAAAACCTTAGACTATTGACCCTTAAACATAAGTTTGCAGTCAGAATTAAGCAAAGTTGCCTTGTCAAAGTACGAGTTTTTTATGCTTTCATAGAGATAGGTGAAGTTTTGTAAAAAGCATTGACTATTACTTTTACGCCGACAAACAACCTAACAGTGCCATCAGCTTGGCATCGCCTCACTCCGATTTGGCAAGGAGGGGAGGAAATAATTGAACAAAGTTTACCTCACACTCAGCTAGCACCTGCATGGCAGCTAATGCTTTTGGGTGACGGCTCTCCAACACGTCACTTAGAATTGCTCACCGGTGAGCCTGTAGAAGTAGACGTTATTGATATGTCATTGATTGGCATCGACTTAGATGCTGCTCCTGAGTTAATCCAAGCTGTCCCAGAACCGCGATTACGGCGACAAGTATGGCTGCGTACCGCTTCTGGTCAAAGATTAGCCTATGCGACTTCGTGGTGGGAAGCTAGTCATGTCGATGAGTATTTACAAAACCGTTCATTACCAATTTGGGCAAGTTTAGCTCGACTTCGCACAGAATTGTATCGGGATGTTCGAGGAATTTACTACGGTGACTCATTGGCACTAGAGTCCGGTTTTGGTATAACTGGGCCTTTTTGGGGTCGTCACTACTTGTTTTGGCATCATGGACAGCCACTAACATTAATTTATGAGGTTTTTTCACCTTATTTAACCAAATATTTGGGGCCTATGCAGTTGAATGCTGTTAATGCTGAGGCATAGTATTTAAAATCCCGGACACAAAATTGATCTTGTTTATATTTGGATAAATTCAATACCACAGATAGAAGGTCTGTAAATAATAAGGTAGTGTGGGGAATGGCACTAAGTTAAGATACAGCCCTTGCCCTGACTGCTTCCCAGCCTGGAGGCTGGGAACCCATTCTGGGAGGCTCCGCCTCTTCTTTCTTAACCAGAGGCGGAGCCTCTCGGAATACATTCCCAGCCTGGAGGCTGGGAACAAGGCTACACAGGCTTTTGGGATTTTCTTAGTGCCATTAGGTAGTGTGGGTTAATGATTACTTGCAGCAATGCCCAAGTTAGTTATATCCTCAAAGTGCTTGAAATGAAGGATGTTAACTTTCGGAGACTTTCCGAAACAGACAGCCGTTTAAAGGAATGTCCTGCGAAATTCAACAAAGCGTGTTAAAAAAGGTAACTAACCACTAAAACACCGCTTTGAAACAGTAGAGAAGGTTGATTACAGAAATATCATCAATGTCTATGGTGGAGAAATTTATGAAATTAACTACCTTAGATCGCAAGAAACTTTTTGGTTGACTTAACCAATTCAGCAAGTAATAAGTTTGCAAATATGAGGTATAGGTTTCAATGGCACTGCCTCTTGTGTCTGTTCCGATGAAGAAAAATAAGAAACCGTCTCTGGTGCTGACACTCTCGGCTGCTGGGTTATTAATTGCTGCGGGGAGTGTAGCATACTGGTTGTTAGCCCAGAGACAAATGTCTTCTAGCGATTTGCTAGTTGGTGCAAATATTATTCCTGGTGATGCTCTGTTTGCGGTTTCTTTAACAACAGATCCCCAGCAGTGGCAGAAATTGCGGCAGTTTGGGACAAAAGAAACCCAAACAGAACTGGACAAAAATTTAGTCCAATTACGCGATCGCTTTCTGACTAATAATGGTTACGACTTCCAAAAAGATATCGCTCCTTGGGTAGGCGATGACATGACGATCGCAATTCTCGCCCCAGCTACAGGGAATAAACCTGCACCCAAACCAGTTACCACCAATAAAGAAGATACTGCTAGCGATCAGCAGTCGATGGTAATGGTATTGCCAGTGAAAAACCCAGAAATCGCCAAAAGCATTTTGGCACAACCCAAAACTCTTAAACAAGGCAAATGGATCGATCGTATTTATCAAGGGATCGCTATCAAACAAAGTGAGGGACAAACAGGGCAAAACTTCTCGGCTGTATTATTAGATCGGCGTTTTTTAGTCATAACTGATAGTCCCAAAGCCACAGAACGAGCGATCGATGCTTACAAAAATAAAACGTCCCTAGCCACAACAGGGGGCTTTGCTGAGAATTTCCCGAAAATTGCCAACTACCAACCCTTTGCCCAGTTTTATGTGAATGTGCCAACAGCAGCGAAAATAGCCGCCGCTTCTCCAAACCGGCCTTTACCTGCTCAAGTTTTGGCTCAACTGCAAAATAACCAAGGTTTAGCGGGGACAATAACCTTAGAGTCAGAAGGAATCCGCTTTAAGGGCGTTTCTTGGTTAAACCCTAATAGTCAACGTGTGCTGGTGGTAGAAAACAAAGCTGGAAAAATGCAAAGCCGCATACCAGCCGAAACCTTAATGATGCTGACTGGTGGTAACTTACAAAGATCGTGGAGAGACTATGTTTTAACATCTCAGGGAAATCCTTTATCACCGATCGCACCAGAACAGATTAGAGGTGGTATAAAATCCCTTACCGATCTTGATTTAGAGAAGGATTTGCTTAGTTGGATGAAAGGAGAATTTTCGTTATCAGTGATTCCTGCTACTCCAAAAGAAGGTTCACCAAATGATTTTCGTGCAGGTTTGCTGTTCATGGTACAGACAAGCGATGCTTACGGTGGGCAAAGCCTACGCAAATCAGCCGAAGCATCCATCAGTCAACTGGATGATGTGATGAAAAATCAATACCAGTTCCAAGTGCAACCGGGGAAAGTCGCAGGCCAACCCGTTGTTAACTGGGTATCGCCTTATGGTACATTAACTGCCACCCACGGTTGGTTAGATGGAGATGTGGCCTTTCTGGTAGTAGGCGCTCCGATCGCGGATAAAATTCTTCCCAAACCTAACTACACACTAGCTAGCACGCTCCCTTTCCAACAAACAGTTCCTACAGAACCCAATCCGACAAACGGTCAATTTTTCCTGGATGTAGAACGAACTGTGAAAAACTTCCCTTTACCAACTCTAATTCCCAATCAACAAACTTTGCTAGATGCAACGCGCACAATTGGGATGACATCTGCTGTCAGCGACAATCGCAGTAACCGTTACGATATTTTTATCGAACTCAAAAAAGTTACTAACGCGACTTCATTGCCTAGTCCAGAAGGGAGTAAGAGTAATTCTGTTAGATAGGGGGATGAGGGAGACAAGGGAGACAAGGGAGACAAGGAGATAAATAAAACTCCTAACTTTTAACTCCTAACTCCTAACTCAGCACTCAGCACTCAGCACTCAGCACTCAGCACTCCTAATGCCCCATTCCCGATTCCCCTTTAACCATATAGGATCAAAACAGTCAGAATCGATATTTTAAATCATCCACGGAGAGAAGACTTTATGAATTTGGTTGTACTCCAAAACTGGCTGGACAATACGTCCTTTGCCATATTATTCCTAACAATGCTGGTGTATTGGGGAGGAGCGGCTTTTCCGAATCTGCCTTATCTAGCCGTTTTGGGAACAGCTGGGATGGCGATCGCAAATTTGTGCATTGCGACTCTACTAGGGGCAAGATGGATCGAAGCTGGTTATTTTCCCTTAAGTAATCTCTATGAATCTCTGTTTTTCTTAACTTGGGGAATTACCGCCGTCCATCTGATTGCCGAAAATAGTAGCCGTAGCCGCTTAGTAGGAGTTGCGACAGCTCCGGTGGCAATGGCGATCGCAGCTTTTGCTACTATGACACTACCATCACAAATGCAAGCGTCAGAACCCTTAGTACCTGCTTTGAAGTCAAATTGGCTGATGATGCACGTTAGCGTTATGATGTTGAGCTATTCGGCTTTGATGGTGGGTTCATTATTAGCGATCGCTTTTTTAATTGTCACTCGCGGTCAAAATATCCAACTACAAGGCAGTTCTGTAGGGACTGGCGGTTATCGTAGTAACGGCTACCGCTTACACAAAGCCACTGAACTAACTTCTCAACCACCAGCGCCGGCTGTCGAAAATAACGGTTTTGCTCGTTTTGAAACTAGCGGCAACGGCAACGGTAACGGTAACACTGCTGTTTTGAATTTAGTAACTACCCCTGAGTCTCAAGCTGTAGCATCTGCTGAACCTCTATCACCCCAGCGCCTTAGCCTTGCCGAAACCCTCGACAACATCAGCTATCGCATCATCGGACTAGGATTTCCCTTGTTGACAATTGGCATCATTGCCGGTGGCGTTTGGGCTAACGAAGCCTGGGGTTCCTACTGGAGTTGGGACCCGAAAGAAACTTGGGCATTAATTACCTGGTTAGTTTTTGCTGCCTACCTCCACGCCAGAATTACTCGCGGTTGGCAAGGGCGCAGTCCCGCAATTTTAGCCTCCACCGGCTTGCTTGTAGTTTGGGTTTGCTATCTCGGTGTGAATCTTTTGGGTAAAGGTTTGCATTCTTACGGTTGGTTTTTTTAAGAACCGGGAGCATCCCAATGCAAGCTTAAATCTTTTCCCTCACCCCCAGCCCCTCTCCCAAAAATGGGAGAGGGGAGA
>NZ_JABXKI010000057.1 GCF_017115095.1 Nostoc sp. NMS4
ACCGGGCATCCGGTAAGGAACTTTAGGAACGCCTATAGGCATAATTTACTCCGTTTTTAATAATTTTGGGGCGGTGGGAGAGTTAGAAATAACTCAGCACTCAGAACTCAGCACTCAGCACTCAGCACTCCTAAAGGACACTGGCGGGAAGTGGGGGATTTGCGAGTTCTTCTTTCTCAAAAACTCGATCGATCAGCCCGTATTCCTTCGCTTCGTAGGGTGTTAAATACAACAACCGATCCATGTCTTTAGTAATTTTTTCTGGGGGTTGTCCAGTGGTGCGATGTAAGATATCAACTAACGCCCCTTTATTTACCAAAACTTCCCTTGCCCGAATTTGAATATCCGTTGCTTGACCTTGGGCGTAGCTCTTGGGCTGATGCAGGATAATCGAGGAGTGAGGCAAACTAGCACGGCAACCTTTTGTACCAGCACTGAGAAGCATCGCTGCCATTCCCATCGCGGAACCGACGCAAATGGTGTGGATAGGAGGTTTGATATATTTCATGGTGTCAAAGATGGCGAAGGCTTCGGTTTCAAAGCCAATGGGTTCGCCACTGTAACCGGAAGTGCCGGTGGAGTTGATATAGATTTTAATCGGTTTGTCGGGGTCGTCGGATTGCAAAAACAGCAATTCGGCCACGATTAATTCCGTGACAGCAGGAACCAGTGGCATCCCAATATAGACGATTCGCTCCTTCAATAGGAGGGAAGGTAAATCTGGCGGTGGTGTCCGGTAAAAGTTATCGCCGTAATATGGGGCTTGAACAGCCTTAATTGGGGAAATGTCCATAGCAACTGATCGCCTGAAACTATGCCGTTAACTGTAATACATCCTAGCGCGATGCACGCTTCCCTCAAGGTGCGGATTTCTCCCTAATGCTTAAGGTGGCTTCGCATCTGCCAATGCTTGGCTTCTAAGATATTCTGATTATATTAGTGTATTTGTGTTGGATAGGTTTTCCGTAGAGCGAAAGTAGTGCTTTGAAGTTATTTATTAATAATATGTATATCCTGAATAAGGACTTTGAGTTATGAAGGTTAGTTTGCAACCTGCCTTGAATGATGGTAATTTGGACGCAAATCAACTGAACAGTCAACGTCAGTTGGGAATTTCGATTTCAGCGATCGCAGAAAATCAAGACCGCCATGTACCTTTGAATTTATGCTTAATTCTCGATCATAGTGGTTCGATGAACGGGCGATCGCTAGAAACGGTGAAAAAAGCAGCGATTCGTCTGGTAGATAGGCTTAATCCTGGCGATCGCCTCAGTGTGGTAGTTTTCGATCACCGTGCCAAAGTCTTAGTACCTAGTCAAAGTATCGAAAATCCAGAGAAAATTAAACAGCAAATTAATCGCCTCGCCGCCGATGGAGGAACTGCCATTGATGAAGGACTGCGCTTGGGGATTGAGGAGTTGGCGAAGGGGAAAAAAGATACTGTTTCCCAAGCTTTTTTATTAACCGATGGCGAAAACGAACACGGTGATAACAATCGCTGTTTGAAATTCGCTCAATTGGCTGCTAGCTATAATTTGACTTTAAACACTTTAGGGTTTGGTGACAATTGGAACCAAGATGTTTTAGAAAAAATTGCTGATGCTGGTTTAGGTACTTTATCTTATATTCAAAAACCCGAACAGGCAGAGGAAGAGTTTAATCGCCTGTTCAGCCGCATTCAAACTGTGGGATTGACTAACGCTTATCTGTTATTGTCCCTAATGCCCAATGTTCGGCTAGCGGAACTCAAACCCATCGCCCAAGTTTCCCCAGACACAATCGAACTACCACTGCAACAAGAAACTGATGGACGTTTTGCTGTGCGGTTGGGAGATTTAATGAAAGATGCAGAACGGGTAATCTTAGCTAATATTTATTTGGGACAATTGCCAACAGGTGAACAAGCGATCGCTAATGTGCAAGTCCGCTACGATGACCCAGCCGCCAACAAAGTAGGTTTAGTTACACCAAGTATGCCAGTTTATGCCCATGTAGTGAAAAATTACCAAGCAGACTTGAATCCCCAGGTGCAACATTCTATTTTAGCATTAGCTAAGTATCGTCAGACCCAGCTAGCCGAAACGAAATTGCAACAGGGCGATCGCTCTGGTGCAGCAACAATGTTACAAACGGCTGCGAAAACTGCGCTGCAAATGGGAGATACTGGGGCGGCGACGGTGTTGCAAACTTCTGCCACCCAGTTACAATCTGGTGGAGATTTATCTGAAAGCGATCGCAAGAAAACCAGGATGGTCTCTAAAACAGTTTTGCAAGATACTCCTCCGCAGTAAACTTAGGTTTAGATGAAAGTTAAATTGCTCTCGGCGTTAAATGACAATAATGTTGATGTGGCTCAAACAAGTAGCCAGCGTCAACTAGCAATGACGATTTTTGCGATCGCTGGTGAGCTTGACCAAAATCTCCCCCTTAATCTCTGCTTGATTTTGGATAAAAGTGGTTCCATGCATGGACAACCAATTAAAACGGTGATTCAGGCGGTGGAAGGATTAATCGATCGGTTGAAAGTAGGCGATCGCATTTCAGTTGTGGCTTTTTCCGGCACTGCCGAAGTCATTATCCCTAACCAAGCGATTGAAGACCCCGAAAGCATCAAATCTGAAATCAAAAGCAAACTGACTGCTAGCGGTGGTACTGCGATCGCTGAGGGTTTGGAATTGGGAATTACAGAACTGATGAAGGGGACAAGAGGTGCTGTTTCCCAAGCGTTCTTGCTGACGGATGGACATGGTGAAAGCGGTTTGCGGATTTGGAAGTGGGATATTGGGCGAGATGACAATAAGCGCTGTGTTCAACTGGCGCAAAAGGCTGCCAAGCTGAACCTAACTATCAACACTTTCGGATTTGGCAATAGCTGGAATCAGGATTTGCTAGAAAAAATTGCCGATGTCGGTGGTGGGACTTTAGCCCATATTGAACGCCCTGAACAAGCTGTAGAGCAATTTAGCCGCCTCTTTGGCCGGATTCAATCGATTGGGCTAACTAATGCTTACTTGCTATTATCTCTAGTACCCAATGTCCGACTAGCAGAATTGAAACCCATTGCCCAAGTTGCGCCAGACACAATCGAGTTACCAGTGGAACCCGAAGCTGATGGTAGCTTTGCTGTGCGTTTGGGAGATTTGATGCAAGATGTAGAACGGGTAGTTTTGGCGAACATTTATTTGGGACAATTGCCAGAAGGTAAACAAGCGATCGCTCATCTGCAAATCCGTTATGATAACCCGTTGGTTAACGAAGAAGGTTTACTTTCGCCCTTGATGCCAGTATATGCAGATGTGGTGCGATCGTATCAACCCACATCTAATCCGCAGGTACAACAATCAATATTAGCATTAGCGAAGTATCGGCAAACTCAGTTAGCAGAGGCGAAATTGCAACAAGGCGATCGCACTGGTGCAGCCACGATGCTGCAAACTGCTGCTAAAACTGCTTTACAAATCGGAGATAAAGGTGCAGCGACAGTGTTGCAAACCTCAGCAACTCGCCTGCAAGCTGGAGAAGAACTTTCTGAAGCTGACCTGAAGAAAACTAGAATTGTATCAAAAACCGTTTTACAGGAATAGTAAAAATCTAGCGTTGTTGATTAACGGGGCTTTTCATAAACTAATGCTGCTTGGTAGTGCCTGTGATCGCAAGTAGGAGAGATTAAACTAATGCTGCCTAACAATTTTGTTTGCTCGCTGATCTGGCTCCTGGGGACACTCTCACAAGAGCCAGCTCGAACAGTTTCGCAGATGAAAAATATCCCCAAGTCTTTTTAAAACCTCTTACCTTTAGTCTAGCTCCTCTATTGGGCTACTAAGCAGCTAGGCTAACTGTCTCATTAATTTGATTTAATCGCTCAAGCCACAGATCCTTATAAAACTCCATCTCCTGTAGAGTGAAAAGGAATTCATTACAGGAACCGTCGCCGATTAAATAAATCAAAGCAGCTTGTTCAACATGATATAGTGCTTCAAGTGGAATGTAATAAGCAGCCAATTGAAGAATTTTATCTTGAATCCAATTCAGAGAAAGCTTAGGTTTTAGAGATATTTTCAAATCACTAAGAGTCAAGCTATCTCGATACAAAGTTACCTGATCAAATTTTCCAAAGTATTGATACTTGAAGCTCACAATATACTGTTCCGAATAAAGACAGGCACCGAAGTTTGGTAGTAATTTATTGAGAGCATCAATATAATTTTTATAAGAGTTGCTAACTGCTTTTACTTTACCATCTGTAAAGTAAGAGTGAAGATACGAATGAACAGCATTTCCGGCCTCGATTGCTTCATCCCGAATACGTTTGGACTCTCTCATGCCGACTCTATCTTCCCATTTGCGAAGAGCCTCTATAGTTCTATCATCTTGTGTTCGTTTGAGAATATTACTAACACTATAGAAGACATTATGCTTACTCACGGTTGAACCTTGAGGAACATAACAAGGCTCACCAGAAAATTTCTCTCTGATTAAAATAGGTAAATGTTTTTCGCTACTATTTAGAGGGTGAAGTGTACCATCACGGCTACGACGGTATAATGCTGCTTCTGGTAGCAATTGTTTTTCAGTCATAGATCATTACATCCATTATCTACACGAATCTCATTCGCTTTCCTGATCTGTTGTGCTTGTGATTCTAAGCCCTTCAATGACTGCATCAAATGTGCTAGTTTAGCAGGATCAGTTTCTAGCTGAATTGCTTGCCGGCAATCATGCATTTTTTTATGTTGTGAATTCGGGAGCTTTAGCTCACCATCTTTAACAATGACTCCTGTTATTTCACGGGGCTTATTACCTACATAATGCTTTTCTTTATCCCTGCTATCACGCAGTCCACAACGATCAAACTCCCTCTTAATTTTCCGAATCAATTCATCTGATACAGAGGAACCTGAAATCGTAACATCGTCCATGTAAACAGTTAGAGTACATCCTGCGCCCTCTACCAGTTCATTTATTGCCTCCCACATATCTATATGAGCAAAGTAGGAAAGGACAGGACTCGATGGACTTCCAGTGGGTAGATGTTTTTTAAATGTAGAGAGTTTTGTTAAGATACCAGCAACATCTGAAGAGCATCGCATCCGCTTGTCGAAGAATGAGTAAACGCGCCATGATTGTGAAGAGGGAAAGTATTGTTTTATATCAAGACTCCTTACTACAGCAACATTTATATGCGCTCTAGCATTACTTATATAAGAACGTCCCTTTCCTGGAGCGTGTATGTAATTCGGCATTTTGACTCGCTTCAAAATCTCGTCAATTCGCTTTTGAACTCGCTTTAATGGGGGCGTTGGCTCTTCAACACGAAAGGTTTTTCCCTTTTTCGGATTGAATTTATCTCTCTCGATGTATAGCTCCTCGGTGTGGGCAAGCACTTCGAGCTTTCTTTGAGTTATATACAGTAGCTTTGCAAGTTTTTCTTTAGATTTCAAACAGTAAAAAGGTGACTGGTCTAGTGTGTACTGTTTGCATCTACTCCTCTGCATAAGAATGACCAGACTTTTCAGCAATAAGATTGAGGATTGCAAGAATTTTAGAGGATACGAATGTTCTCAACTTTTCCGTTCTTACATCTTTATTTAAGTTTTCCGAGAAGAACATAATCGAGGATACAGGTATATCGAAAAACTCTGAATAACGATTGAGTAAGTCCAGCGTGGGAACCTTTTTACCGGATTCGATTTCCGAAAGATAAGACTTGGATATTCCTAGCTTTTCCGCCAATTCTTTTTGTGCTAAATCATGGAATACTCTTATCAACCTTAGAGCTTTATTGAGCATATTTAACCTCCTTACTGAGAAGGCTGAAAAGGGGTTTGTATAGAAGAGTTAGCAGCTTAGTCTTGCAACCAAGCGACCAGCCACTTCACAATATGGAAAATGACTGGGCCAGCTTGAAATAACAGACGGAGCGTTTGAGGTTTGCAGAGCCATTTCAGGTACTGCTTATACTTACGCTTTTTTGACTGCTCCTGCCGTTTGTCGGGGTCTTGGCTGTTCATAAAGAACTCCTTAACTAGTGGTTTGGTTGCACTCATTCACTTATTGCAAATGAGTGTTGCCTCAAACAAACCGGAGAACGGCAGTTTAAACTCTCCCTATACACAACGCAGCAGGTTGCCTTAGCTGCGCCTTTGTGCTTGGTGATACAGTAATTATTTAGTAGTTCTGCGTAGTAGAAATTGTTCAAGATTTCACTCGCTTTAAGCTTTCACTAGAGTCACTGAATAACTAAATAGTTTTACTATAAATAAGTTACTTAAAAGCACAGTAGAAGGTGGTTTCCCATCTTCCTCAGACCACAAAAGCGATCCAGTGAGTGGCAAATATCATCCTTTACCCGACTAAAACTAATATAGCATAACTTTTTGAACTATATTCGCTGTGAGCGAACTTTTTTTGTAAAATTAACCTATGTAACTTGAAACTATTGTGTATCAACGCTTCTGGCATTACACAATTTGGTAACGTGTCTTAAGTTGCATCTATTTGGTTAGGCTTGTGCATTCAATTGAGTAGTCGTGGTTCGATCAATTTGTTCAGCCTTGGTTTTTAATGTCTGGTTTATGGCTTCAAACCCTTGGTGAGCGCCGATATTTAATCGACCAGCCAGCAGAGGAATTAGTAAGTCATTGAGAGATTTTTGCTGATTAAATATAAATTTAAGTTACTTATGCCAAAGGTTAGACATCAGCCAACAATGGTAAACGACGGATACGAATACGGCTTGGCTCAACTGTAACGGCTGCTCCTTGTTCCAAATCCTCTTCACACTGAGCGATTACCGTCAGCAATAGATTCGCTAATGCTTGAGAACGTAACCTTTCAATACGAATACGAATGACTGAAGGAGTAGTTGCTTCATCAAGTGCCAGCAATGTATGGAAATCTGCATCGAGTGTAGCAACAACACGTCTCTCTTCTCTAGCTCTCTGGATGATTTCTGCATCTTCAGCTTCAGACATCCCAATTTCACCCACATGGATGGTGTCGATACCTGCATCACGTAGCAATGCTGCCGCAGATAGTGGTAATCCCTGATCAAGCAACAGTTTCATAGTGGTTAGGTAGTTCAATGATGCGATCGCTCAAGTAGGACGATGCAAAAATTAAGGCTTGCTGAATATCTTCATCTTCTAATTCGGGGAACTCCTGGCGTAGTTCTTCTCGATTAGAGTAGGTAGCTAATAACTCAATCACCCGACGAACGGTAAGGCGAAGATTACGAATAG
>NZ_JABXKI010000001.1 GCF_017115095.1 Nostoc sp. NMS4
GATGGCATTATCTAGACTACATAGATAATCCTTTTTGTCAATGCGTAAGTCCTAGACGTTTGCAATGGCTGGAGAAGAAATAGAAATTGTAATTTACCCGAATATTTGTTATGAGTAATCCTGATTTTTCATCAATGATCCGTGCCGAGTTTCGTCAATATATCCTTGACCACAGAGACGATACAGAGGCTCTTTCAATTTACCTTGAAAGTTGAATTTTGAATTCTGCTTTGCGATACTAGTATTAATCCGCAACAAAAATTATCATCAACTATTTTTTCTACGTATAGGTAAAACAGAGGAAGGGAAAAGTAAGAAACGCTTGGTGTCGTAATTGCACAAATTCTTACCCATCCAAGCAGAAAGGTAGGCTATCCAATGATTCAATCCTTGAACCGCTATATTATTTGTCAAAATCATTTATACATTGAAAGCTGGTAGAAGCAACTAGAAGGAAAAATTCTATATTTTCACGGTTGTTTTTAGCGATTTTTGTATGTATTAAAAATATTACAATTTACAGACAGGGATTTACTTATGGCTTTAGCAAAAGCTAGAAGACAACAAAACTAAAAACTTAAGACTGGAGTTTGATAGCGATGCTTCCAGATGAAGATAGACGGGCACTTAAAAAAGAGGGCTATAAAATTTCCGGCAACGGGATGATTTCGCCAATCGCTCACCCTCTCCAGCAGACTCATCGAAAATCTTCTAGTAGTGCAGTGCAACTCTTCCGCCAGGGAGAGCGGGATTCGATCAACAATCCTCGCCCGATTCAACCTAAGCCTAGCGCTCCACCGAGATTGCCGACTCGAACTCAGGCATCTTCTAGCAGTGCAGTGCAACTCTTCCGCCAGGGAGAGCGGGATTCGATCAACAATCCAACCAAGGCGATCGCTCCTGTGATACAGCAACCCGCTAACAACCGTCCTCTTCCTCAATCGGTTCAAGAAAGCAAGGCACTTGAGGCTTTTCGCCAAGAAGAGCGCAACTTTACCAATAATCCAACTAAGGCGATCGCTCCTAGAGGAGAACAGAACAATAATAATGCACTCAAAGACTTGTTCAGCACCAACAAATCTTGGGAAGATAAGGGCAAGATTGTTGACCAGTGGTGGGACAAGACACAGCCCAAATTAGGTCTATTGGGACATTATTTAGACTTTCAAATCGGTGGGGTTAAAGCGGTTGGGGCTATGGGCGAGGGGCTGTATTCGCTTGCAAACAACCCAGTAGTGAAGCTCGTAACAAATCCTGTGGGTTTGGGGTCAGACTTTGCAATTAAACCAAAAGAAACTCTCCAAAAGTTTGAAGATACAGGTACGGGACTGTGGTCGTTTGCAACAAATCCAGCTGTACAGTCTATGGGACCTCTTGGTGCAATGATAAACTTTACAACCCGCCCTCAAGAAACAAATCAAGCTTTTCTCAACCTCGGAAGTGCTTTTGCCAAGCCCTACATAGATGACTGGAAAAGCGGTCATCCAGGACAAGCAGTCGGTCGAGGTGTTGTTGATCTTGCTTCTTTGTTCATACCTGGAGGAGCAGGAATTGCGAGTAAAGTTGGCACAGCAGCAAGGGCTGCTGAAGCAGCAACAGCCCTAAGGGCTGCTGAAGCAGCAGCAAGGGCTGCTGAAGCTAGTAGAGTTAGCACAGCAGCGAAAGTTGCAGGTGAGAGTGCTGAAGCCGCAGCACGAAGTGATATAGGTACTAGAACTTTTGGGGAAGGTTTAACCTCAAATAGTCTGCCCAGCACACATGGAAGTTCAACCATCCATGTTTCTGGAAGTTCTCATGAACCAAAAAGAATTCCTATCACAGGTAGAACTCAAAATACTGCTAGAGATGCAGGGGATGCTAGGGGTAGTAATACTAAGTTTGGCAATTCACCGCACTCTACGAATCTACCGCACCATTTCGATATCGGTGGCGGAGGTAGGGGACGTGATAGGAAACCTCCGGTTGCTACTGGTAGAGATGGTAGACCATTGGGCGCTAGAGGTTCAAGCCCACTTGATAAACCTAATGAATGGGGGACGCATAGAGGCTTAGTAAGCGGACGACCTTTTACTCCAGATAGGAGTGGAGGAGATATTCTAGACCTTTCTACTAATCGTCTAAAAATCCAGCCGAACGGGATAAACAGGGTAGAACAACATCTTTCTCGGTTTGGTTATGACCCTCAGAATCAGGCACAAATTCAGCGCCTGAGAGACATCACCGCAGGTAAGTTAAAACCGACTGAAGCAGACTTAAACTTCTACTCACATGAGCTTAGGGAATCTGTGCGTTATAGGAAACTAGGCTACGAAGACCGTATGAGAGGCAATGTTTGGCAAGCGACTGATCCTGATAAAGCAAATCAGGTATGGAACGATGCACATACGGCAACCCTTGAAGACTACGGTCTCAAGGAAGGTCAGGGCGTACTCTATCACCCATCTGTCGAAACTGGCGGTGAAATTAAAACACCTCTTGGCGGTAGGGGGCTAAATGCTAATACTGGTGACGCTGGTGATGCTGTCAGTTCCTTGGGTAGGGGCGCTAAACCTGTCAATCCTGGAGCTAGAGAGGTAAATAAACCTGTTGGTGCTAGCGGTACTGATGGAATATCCAGGGGTCAAAGTAGCCCTGTAGTACGGAGACCCACAGATGAGCGAGGAGATGTATGGCGGTCTTCATATCTGCAAAAAGGAGGAGCGAAAACTAGTGATCCCGCATCGAAAAAAGCTCGTCGGGGATTCAGGGAACACATGGAGGAGGCTATAGGCGAGAGAATAGCAATACATCGTGAGAGAACAGGAACACCGCACCCAGAGTTTGAGGGAGGGAAAGTTGGTAACTACGATCAAGCTACGGGAAAATTCACACTGAGAAGTGACCTAGAGGCAGGTCACACCACGACTATTAAAGACGGTGGACGACAGATATTTGCTATAGAAGCTAGACCTTTTAACCGGGCAACGAGCAATCAGGAAAAGATAAAGGTATTCAGTAAACGAGCTATGGAAATTGACGGTATCCCCTTTCAAAATCAAACTGTGCGTAAGTTGTTTCCACACCTTGCAGAAGATGCGCCGTCAGTCCCTGGATTTACAACAAGTGTAAAGATTAACGATCGAGGAGTGGAAGTCGCTGGAAATCGTCTTAGTGATGAACAAACTTTGCGCTTGAGAAAAATACTTGAAGCTCGCAAAAAAAAGCGTGATGGGAAAGTGGAAGATGGCAAAGAAGAGCTTGATATGAAAGTGGAGCTTGATATGAAAGTGGAAGAAGACCGCAAACTATACAGAGCCTATCGTCAGGCACTTATGGACTCCAGACCTAGCAGACAACAAAAATAGAACTAGGCAACCAACACAACATATCAATGCTCTGAATTCTACTAACAATAACGTATCCAGCCGATTCACTTCCTAGAAAAGACATCATCAAACTTCCGCGTAACCGGCTCAAGCAACAAGCTCAAAACCGACTTTCGCCGCATGACAATATCGCCTTCCGCAGTCATCCCAGCAGTTAACTGCTTATCTAAACCCCGCTTTTTAAGCATGACTGGATCGAGTTTAATTCTGGTCGGATAAACCGGTTTGCCCGAATCTTTATCTTTAAGAACTGCATTGGGGCTAACATTAACCACCTCGCCATCAATGATGCCAAATTCTTGATAATTTAAGGAGTCTATTTTAACCTTTACCTGCATTTTTTCATGAACAAAAGCCTTATATTGATTTGGTAAATCAACTTCTAGCAAAAGTTCTTTTCCTTCTGGTAAAATTGATAATAAATCCTCACCAGATTGCACCATCCCCTGACCTCGGTTAACCTTAATATTATAAACTTTGCCGGAAATTGGAGCTGAAATAATTAGATTTTTACGTTGATTTTGAGCTTGTTTTTGTTGTCTTTGAACAGACTTTAATTCTTGACGGCTCTTGTTAATATCAGAAACAAGCCCAGTTTTATAATTTTGCTTAAGTTGCTGGATATTTTGCTCTTTGGCTGCAATACTTTTTTCTAAGTCTTTTACTTGATCTTGAGCATGTAGGTAATCTTGTCGTGGGATAGCAATATCGCTGAGAATACGCAACCTATTTACATCACGTTGGGCGGCTTTTTGATTAACTCGCAAACCTGAAAGTTCAATTTCCGCCTGCTTAATGCTTGCTTTCTGGCTTTCTTCTGCTGCTTTGCTACGACTCTCGATATCTTGCCTAATCGATTCAGCTTGCTGGTTTAGCCCTTCAATATCAATTTGGGAGGCTTCTGAGTCAAGTGCTATTAGAACGTCTCCCTGTTGTATTTGCTGACCTTCTTTAACTTTATCTCGATTGACAAATTTAATTTTACCACCACTAAGCGATCGCACTGGCTGCACTTCATCACCTGGAATCAGCTTACCATGAGCCTCAGCCACTTGATCTACTTTACTCAACCCTGCCCAGGCGATCGCACCAAATACTGCTGCACTTAAAATTATTCCTACCAATCTTGTATAAAGCGGTGGTAGTTCTTGCACAGCCTTACCCAATTCATAATCTAGGTAAGTATCTGGGTTAGTAAATTGCTCTCTAGTCTGCCGAGATTGAGATGGAGAAGAATCTAAAGGCAGTTTCATATCTTTTACTTAATTAAGACTGGTGTCGTTTCACTGCTAAGAGGAATCAGTTTGATGGCAGGCAGGTTGTTAAATTCAGGACTATTCACTATATTATTATGCACTCGCAGCCGATAATTATCTAATCTCACCAAATTCCCTAATATATTCCACCAACTCTCTGGTATGCCCCCCTGAAGAAATTCGTGCCAAATTCCCCACCAAGATAAAAAATTCTCTCGCTCTACTCACAGCAACATTGAGTAAATTAGGTCGCCGATTGATAAACCAGAGACTATCACTTGCTTGGCATTGGCGAGTCGAGAAAATTATCACTGACTTCTGACCACCTTGGAAGGTGTGAACTGTGCCAATGCTCTTGGGGGAAAAATCTGACCAACGAGATTTTAAGCGTTGAGTCAGCGCATCTACTTGACGGCGGTAAGGTGAAATAATGCCAATTGTGTTGTCAGAGTCAGGAGAATTGAAGCAATAACCTACCCCCAACAACTCCTCAATCAACGCTTCTACTGCATCAACTTCTGCCCAATTAACGTTGTTCTCCAGCTTCCCTTCCACATTGCAAGCAATCAGGTTAGCACCCAAGCGAGAAGCTTTAGGCTCAGTTTTGATGATCATGCCGTAATTGCACAAGCGAACGCAAAAATCAGCAATCACTGGAACGCAACGATAATGATATTTAAGGATAATCCCCTGACCAATATCTTGGATTTGTCCTGATGCTCCAGCCGCCCGATGATAAGCTGTGGAAGCAGTAGGGCTGTAGCGGTCATAATCTGCATCCGTGAGTCCCTGTGACAGAAAAGATTTGCTGCGATATTCCTCTTTCTTCTGGTCGCTCAAATTAACAACCGGCTCCAATTGCAATGGATCGCCTACAATCAAAGCCCGATTACACCGCACTAAAACGGGAAAAACCTGATGCGGCGGAATCTGACCTGCTTCATCTACAATTACTTGGTCAATACAGCCACTATCGGGATAGGGTAACAAATTGCGGATCGAGTGCAAAGTGCAAAGAAACACCGGAAACAACAGGCTGATATCCCGATAAATGTTTCTCCAATTATGACTTAACTGACGAAAAGCATCCCATTCGCCATTCAATAATGCAATGTAAGTCCTAAAGGAAGCCATCACCTCATCTTTGCGTCGAACAGCTTCTTGTTGCTGAAATTGCCAAGACCATTCAAATAAATCTACTTGCAGCGAGTGTAATTCAGTGTAGAAGCGACTGTAAAAATCTTTGGTGGGATAAGTAGCGAGTCGGTTTTCGATTTCAGAACGGCGAGTAATCAGGTCTTTGAGTTGCTGCTTCCTTGACTCAATCTGCTGTTGTGTGCTGTCAATACCATTCTGTTGTTGCTGCCAGTTCAATGCTTCTGCAATAAGCTGGTCAACACTCTGCTGGGCGGCGATGAGAGATTCAGTTGTCAGTGGGATTTGAAATTGAAATGGGGTTGCCAGCGTCGCCAACACAGGCATCTCTATCTGTTTGTGCAAGCGTTTGAGAACATGACGACGGCTGGTTTTGGTTATCGAGTGCCAGAATCGTTTAATCGTCTGCAAAAGCTTGACAAACCATTTGTTATCTCTAACAGAAGGCTGCCAGTAATCAACTCTAGGCAAAGAACGCCTTGCACTGCCAAGATGTTGTTTTATCTGCTGATAGGCTTCTACTGGAAACCTAGAGTAGTCGCTCCCGGATTCTAATGGTGACGAAGACTCAAATGCAGAAGTCTTGAGCGCCGACTCAACCGATTGTATATCAAGGCATAGCTCATCTAATAATTGTTCATCAGCACTTTTCTGTTGAAGATCATGCTCGTCTTGCTGTCTATGATCTTGTATTTGCTGAACACCTGCTAACAATTGTTGCTTCGTTGACTCCCATTCATCGTAATTAAATGTTTCTTTGGCTAACCAATCGAGTGCAGCTTGCAAGCTAGGTAAAACTTGAGTGTCAACTAAATCCCTTGAGCCTCCTGATAAGTAGAAACGGTCAGAGGTCAGGTTGTTGGCTAAGATTTTCTCAACGTTATTTACAGCAAATTTGTTAGTGCTTGTTACCACAGTTAGGTTACTTATATCTGAACCCGTTGTTGCCAAGTCCACGGCTCGACGTACCACTTGCTGCGCTATCTTATGTAACAACAGTGTCGTCTTGCCGTTTCCCGGTGGGCCAATCACAGCAGTAATAGGTTGTTCCTTAGAATGTTTGAGAGCAAGTGCTTGATAGTCATCCGCCTGTGAGTTGGGAAAAGCACCCAAAAAAAGTACTTCATGTTGAGGTGCTTTTGGTTGTCCAAATAAATATTCGTAAGCCGGATGTCCTGGTCTTGACCACTGAAAGTAATTCTGGTCGCTAATTTTCTGAAAATCTTTTTTGAGGTTTTGATTAAAAGCAGCGTAGTCAAAATCCAATAGATAAGGGAGAAGTTTTGACCGCACGGGGAACGGCGGTAATTCAATCAGTCCCATAAAATCCTGTAGCGTCTTAAAGGGACGATTGAAAGTAGTTTCGAGAAAAACTTTTAATCCTTCCCTTGTCACCAAGGACTCAGCCGCTTCTTCCTCTAGCCCGTACCACTGCATCAAATTGGGAATAACA
>NZ_JABXKI010000056.1 GCF_017115095.1 Nostoc sp. NMS4
TACTAGAGAATGCTGTCATAGCAAAAATGGGGATTAGGTGTTATGAGTGCTGAGTGCTGAGTTAGGAGTTAGGAGTAGAGACGCGAAAAATCTTTGTCTGTAAAGAGTTAGGAGTTTTGTTTATCTCCTTGTCTCCCTTGTCTCCCTTGTCTCCCTCATCTCCCCCATCTCCCCATTCCCCAGAACGTTTTTCAATTTGCATCTAGACTGGCCTCCAGCAACTATGTCATAAGTAGAAAAGGCTGTTAAATGCAAACTAATTTATGACTGCTGCTGTAAAAACTAATCCTGGTTTAGCTTCCCGCTTGGTGAATGGCATATTGGCAATCCAGCCTTTAGCTAACCTAGCCAAGCATCAAGCTAGACAAATGATGATTAAACGTGCCGAAAGAATTGGTGTACCTTGGACTCAAGAAGTCGAAACACTAAAGGCGCTTGATTGGCAGGCCGATTTAGCTCAAGTAGAAAATCCTCAGCTTTCCTACCCCGATTACTACGTCACCTCATTCCATGCCTACGAAACTGGAAATCTCAGTTGGCAAGCCGCTTTTGAGGTAGAACCTGCTGCTTACGCTGTCCACGCTAAGATTTGGCAGGATGCTGAAGAAGCGCAAGGCGATCCCATGCTGCGCCAAAGTTACCACAATATCCTGAAAAGTAAAATCCCCAATGAGCCGCAAGACATCTTAGATATAGGCTGTAGTGTTGGCTTGAGTAGTTTTGCCCTACAAGCAGTTTATCCCCATGCCAAAATTACAGGTTTAGATTTATCTCCCTACTTCCTAGCTGTTGCCAATTACCGCGCTGGGCAACGTCAAGCTAAAATTAACTGGCTTCATGCCCAAGCTGAATCTACCGGGCTACCTGATGCCTGTTTTGATTTAGTTTCGATTTTCCTGATGTGCCACGAATTACCCCAATCAGCAACCCGACAGATTTTAGCTGAAATGCGGCGTGTACTGCGTCCGGGTGGTTACTTGGCAATCATGGATATGAATCCCAAATCGGAAGTTTACAAGAAAATGCCAGCTTACATTTTGACTTTGCTCAAAAGTACTGAACCGTATTTAGACGAATATTTCGCTTTGGATATTGAGCAAGCTATTGTTGAGGCGGGTTTCCAAACTCCCACTATTACCAACAATACCCACCGTCACCGTACAATAATCGCTCAGGTGAGTGGTTGATTTATCTCTATTATTCTGGGCAGTAATACCACCCTTGCTGCTGCTAGGCTACTACTACTGTCGGGTGCCATTTGCCCCACCTCTGTTAAAGTTACTGATGTTCTTTATCGTCGGGGCAATATCTGGAATCTTAGCCCTTAGCCTCGAATGGGTTTTTGAAACTGTAGCCAACTCTTTTGTAGACTGGCAGCAGATCAAACGTTGGCTTCCTGGTATAGCCTTGCGGCAGCTTGTGGAAGTAGGCACAATTGAAGAAGGCTGCAAGTTGGCTGCGGTTTTTGTCTTAACCTGCTATCTGCAACGCAAGTATCGATTATTTCAGTCTACTGTTTTCCTCTTTACAATCGCCGTTGCCCTTGGATTTACTGCCGAAGAGAACTGGATTTACCTTTCCCACGGTACAGCATCAATTTTTGACCGGACTATTGGCACGCCAGTCCATGCGATGTTCTCTGCACCTTGGGGATATGCTTTCGGAATTTATATTTCCTCTAATACTCGCTTAAATCGAGACAAAAAGTTCATTTTTCGGGCTTGGCTAAATTCTGTAATCTGTCATGCCCTAGTTAATGTCCTATCTAGTGCTTGGGGTTACTCATTACCCCTACGTTTGCTAAGTTATGGTTTATTTCCGTTTCTCTTGTGGATGTTTTGGCGACTAGAACAATTACTACGAAAAGTGCAAGGGAAACCTGTAATTACCCTAATTTCAGAGCGGACAATCCAGCGCCGTTACTGGCAGAGGAGTTTAGTGTTGTTTGCCCTCGTGCTGGGTGGAAATGCTATTTTTGGGCTGTTTCTTTTAGTCAGGACTGTTAGTCCTTTGAGTCCGTCAAAGCTTTTTGACAGTGATATTTTGTGGTTTATAGTTAGTCGCCTTTTACTAAATCTCTTTTTCGCAGTTTTAGCCTGGGGCATTTATCGCTATTTGCGACATTCCGCCCGCCGTCGGTATTTTTAAAATATGATTTAAGAAAAGGCTAGGGGGTTTCTATGCAAACAACTCCAGTGCGTTGGACGACTGCTGACCTAGAACTATTTGCTAGCGATCGCAGAAATCGCTATGAGATTATTGATGGAGAACTATTTGTGACTAAAGCGCCTAACTGGGATCATCAAACGAGCTGCGGCAAGATTGTTACAGTTCTTAACAATTGGTCAGATGAAAGTGATTTAGGTAAAGCTGCGATCGCACCTGGAATTATTTTCTCAGATTCTGACAATGTGATCCCTGATGTGGTATGGGCAAGTCATGAACGGTTAAAAAACTTGCTCAATGAGGCTGGACACCTGACGGGCGCACCTGAGTTAGTAGTAGAGGTTTTATCACCCGGCGAAAAAAACGAGAAACGCGATAAGGAAACAAAGCTAAAGCTGTACTCAGTCCAAGGAGTTCAAGAATATTGGATTTGTGATTCTATACAGAAGAAAGTTGAAGTTTATCGACGTGAACAGGCTGCATTAAAGTTAGCAGCTACTTTATTTAGTCAAGATGAATTGACAAGCCCTTTGCTGCCTGGTTTTAACTGTTTAGTTAGTAAACTTTTCTAGGTGGGAATTAGGCATTGGGCATCGGGCATTGGGCATTGGGCAAAACTAGTAGTGTGTCAAGAAATAATTGACAAATAAATTTTCTGTAGAGACGGCGATTTATCGCGTCTCTCCAACCGTCAAAATGGATTTGACAGACCACTAGTACAGCACGGCGGAAGCGGGGCATTTAGCCCGTTCCGAGTGCTGAGTAAATAAGTGAGATTCATAACTCAGCACTCCTGAAGGGCATGGGAATGAGATAAATTTCCCTATGTGCTTATGTCTGGATTCAAGTACCTAACTAAATGCTTGCCAATACTGGCTGATTCTTGGCTGCGCTGACTGACTCTGATTCTGACTCCGTGCAGTAGATTTCGCAGGAGTTATTGGGACTTTCGATCAGTTTTACTTTGTAAAGTTTAGCTGCCAATTCCTCAATAGGCGATCGCAATAAATTACTAATATAAAGTGCGATATTCTCAGCAGTTGGCACAACTTCGGCAAAGTAGGGAATATCTTTGTTTAAAAAAGTGTGATCGAATGGCTCTACCACATAATCTTCCACCACTTGATTCAGCGCACCTAAATCAATAATCATGCCAGTACGTGGGTCAATTTTCCCTTTGACAGTGACTTCTAGATGATAATTGTGTCCGTGACCGTTGGGACGAGCGCATTTACCATAAATCTCAGTGTTTTCTTCGTTACTAAGATTAGGATGAGCTAGCCGATGGGCGGCGCTAAAGTGAGTACTGATAGTGAGGTAGGCTTCCATTGCATTTCCCATATAATCTGCCCAAAGTTCAGGATGTTCAAATAACTGCACACGAACTAAAGGCAAGTGTGGTGCTAGTCGTTGCCAGATAATCCGTGCAATATTCTCAGTAGTGGGTAGAGTTTGTTGAAATTCTGCCCACGCATCGTTGAGATAAGAGAAGTCCAATTGACTGGTAACTTCCCGTTTAATTACGTGTTTCACATCAGACAAATTCAGCACCATGCCATATTCATCCAATTCCCCGGCTAGAGAGATGAATAAAACATAGTTATGTCCGTGTCCGGGAAATCTAGTACCAACACCAAATTTCTCAATATTCTCGGCTTCACTCAGTTCTGGCAACCAATAACGATGACTTGCCGAAAACTGGGCGCGGCGATTAACAATACATTGCATGAGTACACTATGAACAGAATTTAAAATTTCTTAATCTTTTTCTGTTTCCAGCATAAACTAATTTCTTGGTCATTAGTCATTCGTCATTCGTCCTTTGTCATTTGTCCTTTGTTCTTTGCTAATGCCCAATGCCCAATGCTCAAAATAATTATGTAACAGACGCTTGCGCCTCACAGTGCAATCCCGTAGCTATACGGAATAATTCTTGACCTGTGTGTAAATAACGCTCATCATAGTTCAAAGGAAAATAACCTAATTCATCGAGTCCATCTGCTACTTGATCTAGGCTGTAGTAAAGGTGAGCCGCCGTTCTTGCTAGACTTGGGGGATTTGGCAAAGAGCGAAAAGTAATTTGTGCTTGCTTGAGGTCATCTCGACAGGCTTTTAAGTATTCCTGAAATTCATCTAACAACTCATCATCAAAGGGATCGGCGGCTAATTGCTCCATTTGTTCTTCTAACGAATAAAGAATCGTACAAAGCAAGCGATTAACTGGTTGGTATACTTGGCGTAACCATTCTTCAACTTGCTCGTCAACATCGCGTCCGGTTTTTCGTCTTGTTTGGTAATGCTGTTGGGCTGATGCTGTACGCTGTTGGCGATCGCTATTTAATTTTTGAGGGTTATCTTGCAGTTCTTGGTCATAATTGCGGCGATTATGATTATCGCCTAAGACCTCATAAGCTGCATTAATGCGGATAATTTGCTCGCGATCGGCTGTATCCTGATTACTGTCAGGATGAAACAACTTAACCAAGCGGCGATAAGCTTGCTTAATCTCCGCAAGGCTGGCACTTGGACTAACTTTGAGAGTTTCGTAATGGTTAGAAACGTGCTTAGAATTGACCATTAATTCAATGTATCGTTAACTAACGCTAGCGGCCAACCTTGCCTCCAGGTCTTGGAACAACGGCGTACTCAAATACCTCTCACCAAAACTGGGCTGAATCATCACAATTAAACGCCCCTGATTTTCTTGACGTTGGGCAACGCTAATTGCTGCACATAAAGCGGCTCCACTGGAAATACCAGATAGTAGCCCTTCTTCTTTTGCCAAACGCCGACTGTAGGCGATCGCTTCTTCATCAGTGACGGTAATCACTTCATCAATCAATTTTATCTTTAATACTTGGGGAATAAACCCAGCCCCAATTCCCTGGATTTTGTGCGCCCCTGGTCGTCCCCCAGATAAAACTGGGCTATTGGCTGGTTCAACTGCGATCGCCTTAGCGTTAGGCTTACGGGCTTTAATCACTTCTGCCACACCAGTAATTGTACCACCTGTACCCACTCCTGCCACGATTATATCTACTTGTCCATCAGTATCTTCCCAGATTTCAAGAGCTGTAGTTTCCCGATGCACTTTGGCATTGGCTGGATTGCGGAACTGCTGCAACATATAGGTATTTGGTGTAGTATTAACCATTTGTTGCGCTCTCTGAATTGCCCCACTCATGCCTTCCATACCTGGTGTTAATTCCAGTTCTGCTCCATAAGCCCGCAACATTGCCCGACGCTCTGCGCTCATCGTCTCTGGCATGGTTAAAATTAATCGATAACCCTTAGCTGCTGCTGCCATTGCTAAAGCAATTCCGGTATTTCCAGAGGTAGGTTCTACCAATATTGTCTTTCCAGGAGTAATCAACCCTTCCTCTTCGGCGGCGTTAATCATACTTACACCAATCCGGTCTTTAACTGATGCCGATGGGTTCATGCTTTCCAACTTCACTACAATTTCCGCCACACATCCTTCGGATTGAGGAATGCGGTTCAACTGCACTAGGGGTGTACGACCAACCAGTTCTGTAATGTTACGAGCTATTCGCATAATTTAATCCTTAGTTATTAATTATTTGTTATTGGTCATTTGTCATCGCAAATGACCAATGACCAATGACAAATGACTCTTGACTAAATGTAGTACATGATATCTAATTGCCGCCGCGAATCTCGTTTTTCACAAAGATCCTGGAGTGTATATTTTTGCAACACTGAATTTGCAGCGCGACTTGCTTCTTGCCAAATTTCTTCTATGACCGAACTATCTACCGTTTTGGAATTAACGTTTTCTTGACCAGTCTGTGCCTCCAAGCCTTCTAAACATTCTAAAATCTCAAAAAGGATGATTTTGCGGGGTTCTCGCGTTAACAAATAGCCACCTTTTGACCCGCGCTGACTCTTAACTATACCCCCACGCCTCAAGGTTGCTAGCAGTTGTTCTAAATAGCGATCGGGTATGTTTTGTTGTGCTGCAATTTGTCGAATTTGCAGAGGTTCGCCGCTTTCGTAATGAGCAGCCATCTCTAATAAGGCGAGAATTGCGTATTCTGATTTACAGGATAGTTCCACAAGCAGCAATAAGTTAGGGTTAGGGGTTAAAAATTAATTAGGAGTTAGGAATTAGGAGTTAGGAGTCATTCTGAATTCTGACTCCTGACTCCTGAATTCTGTTCGATAAAAATTCGCTCAGAAAAAGTTGCTCACAGCATAAGTAACTTGTAGAGTGGGCATTACAATAAGCACCCTACTCTGGTCTATTCATATAAAACCCGCCATAACTCCTAACTTTTCTAGTATACTCCGGTTAAATACTGGGGTTTATCCATTATTACTACTGAAAACAAAAAACCCCGCCTGATGGCGGGGAGAAATAGAGTTTAAAATTGTCAGTAAATAGTCAACACTCTAGAAGGTGAATGTAGTTCTGAGCGTACCGATAATAGCATCATCGTTATTGCTGTTTTGACCAGGAGAGGTCAACCAGATTACACCTGGGGTTACAGAGATGTTATCCGATACACGATACTTGTAGAAACCTTCAAAGTGATAGGGTATATCATTGTTACCGCCAAAACCTGGACGGTTAAACGAATAGGGTTCTGCACCAGCAAAAATACCTAAAACGTTACCCTTTTTACCAAAATCAGGTAATGCTACCCCTAAACCGTAGCTCCAAGCTTCAAAATTATCACCTAGACCGTTGCCCGTGACATCATGGTAAGAGACGAAGCCGCTAATGGAGAGTTTGTCGCTGGGTCTAAAGGCAGCCGACACACCGTAGGAGTTGCTGGTAGATGGGTTTGCTGTACCTGTTGCAAGACCGGCTGCATTACCTAAAAAGTTAGCTTGTCCAGTACCTACATCAAAACCTCCAGTTGTTCCGTCTGTACCAGAGTCGAATAAAGCACCACTTGCGCTATATCCGTGGACGTAGGTAGCAGCTAAAGCCACGCGATCGCCTACACTAAAGTTCAACTGTCCTAAAG
>NZ_JABXKI010000055.1 GCF_017115095.1 Nostoc sp. NMS4
GAAAGTTCCACAAGCGATCGCGCTTGATGAATTGACAAACCTGGTAAGCGTAACCAATCATCTACAGTCGCTTGATTAGCGTCAATGCGGATACCTAATTGAGCCGCTATCTGAATTTCTTCCCCAGATTGTAGGCGATAGTAGGGATCGTTGAGCAGCTTGGCGCGGAGTTTTTGCAGTCTAGAGTTTAAAGGTAGCCAGTTATTCATGATTGTTGCTTACCTCAAGAAATCTGGTCTAGCAATTGGCGGCGCTTTTGTTCAAATTCATACTCTGAAATCAATCCATCCTGGCGCAGAGCATCTAATTCACGCATTGCGTCAGCGATCGCTCCTACCTGATTACTCACCTGATGTAAATTCTTTGGGGCTGACTTCCCTAGATTAAAATTGCGATCGAAAGCCTCTTCGTCTTGGGCTAAATACCAAACTCCCTCAATCGCACTAGCTACCTTGGGTATAGGTGTCCAGGAAAGCAACACATACAAAACACCCCATAACGGCTGTCCCAGATAGAATTTATGTAATCCTGAAATTGTCAGCGTGCCAGAAAAAGCTAAAACTGCGGCAATACTTCGACTTTTGCGCTTAGTCAACATATTTCTAATAAATATACGAATACCATAGTTCCTACAATAAGACAGCCAAAAAGCATATTAAACAATTCAAAATTCCAAATGTTCGTGTAGTGTCTCGTAATATAAGAAAAGTAATTTTAGTAAACATCCTGGCAATATATATCCATATAAATTTATTTTAGTCAACTATTCCGGCTTGCCCTTGAAACTTTTGGGTAGTAAGTCCCACAATTTAATATTTGAAAAAACTTGAGTAAGTTTCACATGACTGTACATTGAGCTTTGATGTTAATTTTAAGTTTTTAACGGATTTAAATAACTACGATGTCACAGACCTTCCTACCGCCAGAATGGTTTAAACAGCTTTGCGATCCTTTCGCTGTGCTAGGAATTTCTGTGAGTGCTGACGATCGCCAGATTTTTAAACGCTATCACACTTTAGCAAAGCTGCTACATCCCGATCGCTATGCCAAAAGCTGCAATCCAGATCGACAATTAGCAACGGCAATACTTAGCTATTTAATCAATCCAGCTTACGAACAACTCAAAAATCGACACAAGCGCTTGATTGCTATAGCCATGCTGCGATCGGATGCAAGAGTGTTACAGCAGGAAGCTTTGTGTGGGCAAAGTGCCATAGCTGAGGAAATTATACAAATGTCTGCACCCCAAGCAGAATTGTTTTACGAAGAAGCGATCGCCTCTTATGCAGAAGCTCAATACAAATCACTCCATCAGTTTTATCAAGTTACACAACAAATTAGTATACTGAATTTAGTTTATTTACAGTTGCATAAACCTGACCTATTTCTACCGCAAAAAGCTGTTCGCATCACCCCTGAAGTAGAAATCAAGCCAGTTGAATTGACATTAAATGAAAAAACTGATGTCAAACCAGTTTTGACAAACTACGCTCAACGTCACTACCAGCGAGCTATTGAGTACGTCAGGCTAGCTAATTGGCCTTTAGCTGTGCAAGAACTGCGCGATGCCATCAAGTTAGAGCCAAATAACAGCGACTATTATGCCTTATTAGGTTTAGTACATCTCAAACAGAAATTTATCGGCATGGCCAGGGTTTACATCCGTCAAGCATTAAAACTTAACCCGCAAGATTCACTAGCTTTGAAATACGCTACCAGACTGAAAATTGAACCAGGTAAAAACACCAATCCTAAATCAATGGCTAAAGCTCTGAGTATTGCGGCTTTATTAAGTCGATTTAACGAAGGGAAACGTTCTCAAGTCAAGTGTTGAAATTTCGGTAACAAACCGTACCAAAACCGAAGCTTCGTGACTAGATTACTCTCCTAGACTAAAATAATAAATAGAAGTAAAACTATTAAGCTACTGAGTCTGGGCGCTCAGTTTAATATAAGCAATATGGGATTCTTCGATTCGGAAATAATTCAGCAAGAAGCAAAACAGCTGTTTGAGGATTATCAAGCGCTGATCAAGCTTGGCAACGGCTACGGCAAATTTGATCGAGATGGTAAAAAGCTGTTTATTGAGCAAATGGAAGCCATGATGGATCGATACCGCATCTTTATGAAGCGCTTCGAGCTATCGGAAGATTTCATGGCACAAATGACAGTAGAACAACTGAAAACGCAATTAGGTCAGTTTGGTGTAACCCCGCAACAAATGTTTGACCAAATGCACCTCACTTTAGAACGGATGAAAACCGAGCTAGAAAAACAGCCCTAGTCAATTTTAGATTTTAGATTGGCAATTAATCCAAAATCTAAAATCTAAAATCTAAAATTATTGCGACTTGGGACGAGAAAACTGCGAAGGTGGCTTGAAGTTTTCTACTGGTACGTTCTTAAGTGCCTTCTCCATAAAATCTTTCCAAATTGGAGCTACCATAACACCACCTGTGGCATGGTCAGCTAATTGTCTGTTGTCATCTCTCCCTACCCAGACAGCAGTTGTCAACTGTGGCACAGTACCAACAAACCAAATATCTTTTTCTGATGATGTTGTTCCCGTTTTTCCTGCGGCTGGACGACCGATCGCAGCACCTTTACCAGTACCTTCAGAGATTACCGATCGCATCACATCGATAATTGCTGCTGATGCCCAAGGATCGAGAACTAGCTGGGGTTTCGGGGTGTTATCGAGCAACACATTACCACTACTATCGGTGACACGGGCAATTACAGTTGGCGGAGATTGCCAGCCATAATTAGCAAAAGTAGCATAAGCACTAGCCATTTCCAAAGGTGTCACACCAATTGCCCCAAGTGGCAAGGAACTTACAGGTTCCATCGGACTGGTAATACCCAAGGTACGGCAGGTTTCGATCACTCTATTCATGCCTACAGCCTTACCAATCTTGATCACGGGAATGTTTCGTGATTGCGCTAAAGCTGTGCGGATTGGCATCGATCCCCTAAAAGTATTATCGTAATTTCTGGGAAAATACCAACCGTTACCATCTCGATAGCTGACTGGAGAATCTTCCACGGTTGAGTCTGGTGCATATTTACCACTAGCAAAAGCAGTGTAATATACAAAGGGCTTAAAAGAAGATCCGGGCTGGCGTTGAGATTGAGTTGCACGATTGAATTCACTAATCTTAGGATCTATACCGCCCACCAATGCTTTGATAAAATGCGTGCGTGGATCGACTGCTACCAGCGCCATCTGATTCTTAGATAATCCCTGATCTAAAAGTGTTTTATGCCACTTCGTCACAGTTTCTTCCGCCATCTTTTGGAAGTCAGCATCAACTGTAGTTTGCACCCGCATCCCGCCTTTGAGTAGTGTCTCACGCCCAAACTTTTTAGCCAACTCCTGCGCTACAGTATTGGTTACATAAGGTAGGGCACTACCTTGAAAGGATTTAATTTTCCCAAGTTTTATTTCTTGCTTGAGGGCATCGTCGTACTCTGACTGGCTGATCCAGTTTAATTCCAGCATCCGTCCCAGCACTTCTTTTTGTTTCTGTTTTGCCAGCTTCATGCTCACAAACGGGCTAAATTCTTCTGGTGCTTGGATTAAACCCGCCATCATTGCCGATTCACCCAAGCTTAAATATTCTGATGATTTATTAAAGTAACTGCGTGCTGCCGTTTGTACACCATAATTGTTATGACCCCAATAAACTTGATTGAGGTACATTTCTAATATTTGGTCTTTTTCAAGAATTTGCTCTAACCGGATTGCTAGTACAGCTTCTGCCAACTTGCGGGTGAAAGCACGCTTGCGAGACAAAAACAGATTTTTCACCAATTGCATAGTAACAGTAGAGCCACCCTCTTTGACTCCACCTGCTACAGCATTAACTACTACAGCCCGTCCGACACCGACCGGGTTAATACCGTGGTGATCGTAGAAGTGGCTATCTTCACTTGCCAATACTGCCCGTTTTAAATTCGGGGAAATTCTATCTAGAGGTACGACTTCTCGGTTAGCTTCCCCGTGAATACTTGTTAAGAGTTTGCCCTTAACGTCATAGATGTAAGTCGTTTCTGAGGGAAAGAAGTTACGTAGCTGTCTCACATCTGGCAAATTACGGAAACTGATGGCTAAACCAACCAGTCCTCCGGCTACAATGGAACTTGCCAGCATGGTGATTGAGAGGAGAGTACCGCCAGTTACCTGACCGACTCCTTTCAAAAACTCGAAACCTGATGAAGCCCGACGCTGTGGCTGTTTATCTTCAAAAGTCCTAGACGACGACACGGCTATTTCACTTCCTCACTTGTAAATTTAACTGTAATTGATTGGGTGAAGCAAGGCGGTTAGTTTTTTGCAATTATAGTAGTTTGGCTGATGAGAAAGTGGATAAATTGCAAGTGTTTATAACCAACTTAACTTCTAGTGTGCAAAACATCGCTAATAATGAATCTCTTGGAATGACGCAAGATTTTGCTTGGTTGCGTCGTGGTGTAGTAGAAGTTTTCCCACAATCAGTTGATGTTAACAGTGAAAGTCTAGAAAGGCTTTTACTAACTACAGACCAACCTTTAAGGGTCAAATTGGGGATTGACCCTACAGGTACTGATATTCATCTAGGTCATAGCATACCAGTACGAAAACTGCGAGGATTTCAAGATGCAGGTCATACAGCAGTTTTAATTATTGGCGATTTTACAGCCCGTATTGGCGATCCAACTGGTAAATCTGAAGTGCGTCGTCAGCTTACAGAAGCAGATGTCGCGCAAAATGCTCAGACTTATCTGGATCAAGTACGTCCTATCTTGGATTTTGACACACCAGGAAGGCTAGAGGTGCGCTATAACTCCGAATGGCTCTCTAAGCTCAACTTAGAGAAAATTTTAGAGTTACTCTCCACGATGACGGTGGGGCAGATGTTAGCGAAAGAAGGATTTGCCGATCGCTATAAAAAAGAGAATCCGATTTTTATCCATGAGTTCCTGTACCCGTTAATGCAAGGTTTTGATTCGGTTGCAGTTGAGGCAGATGTGGAATTAGGTGGTACTGATCAGAAATTTAACATTGCTGTAGGTAGAGACTTGCAGCGCCATTTTGGTCAAAAGCCTCAATTTGGAATGCTGCTACCAATTTTGATTGGCACAGATGGCGTGCAAAAAATGTCTAAGTCTTTAGGTAATTATATCGGATTGTCAGAACACCCAGGACAAAAGTATCAAAAGTTGCAAGGAGTTCCCGATCAGCTGCTGTCACAGTATTTTGAACTGTTGACAGATTTACCGTTGGACAAACTGCCAGAAAATCCCCGCGATCGCCAGACACTATTAGCTTATGAAGTTGTCAAACAGTACCACGGCGAAACCGCAGCCCAAGAAGCGAAAGAAGCAGCCCAAAGCGGCGGTAAGGAAGGTGCCGTTCCCGAATTTTCTCTTTCTTCTGGCGTGGAGCAATTTCCGACTAAGTTAGCGTATATTCTCAATGCCACTGGTTTGTGCAAAAGTACAGGGGAAGGAAAGCGGAAAATTCAAGAAGGTGGAGTCCGCTTAGATGGCGATCGCATAACCGATCCTGATACTACTTTTGCTAATCCGGCTGAGTTACAAGGTAAGGTTTTACAAGTTGGGAAAAATAAGTTTGTACGCTTAGTGCCTTAAATGGGGAATCGGGAATGGGGAATGGTCAACAGGTAGAACAACGAATTATTGTGGCTTTGGATGTGCCGGATGAGCAAAGTGCGATCGCTCTTTTAGATCAACTTCCACAAGTTAGTTTCTGGAAAGTCGGTTTAGAGTTGTTTACCAGCACTGGCCCAAAAATTCTGGAAGTTTTAAAGTCTCGACAAAAGCGGATTTTCTTGGATTTAAAGTTTGATGATATCCCCAATACCGTTGCTGGTGCTTGCCGGAGTGCAGCTAGATACGGAGTGGATTTATTGACAATTCATGCTACTGCTGGTAGAGATGCCCTGAAAGCCGCAACTGAGGCGGCACAGTCAGGGGCTGCAAAAGCAGGTGTACAACCACCAAGGTTAATTGCCATTACTCTGCTAACGAGTATTTCTGCTCGGCAGTTGGCATTTGATTTAAAAATACCCCTAGAATTGCCAGAATATGCTCTACAAATGGCACTGTTAGCTCAAGAATCTGGTTTGGATGGGGTAGTTTGTTCGCCTCAAGAGGTGGCACAGTTACGACAAACTTGTGGAGATGACTTTTTGCTAGTTTGTCCGGGGGTTAGACCAACTTGGGCTGATATTGGCGATCAAAAGCGATCGCTGACCCCAGCGCAAGCTATTATTGCCGGTGCAGATTATCTAGTGATTGGTCGTCCCATCACTGCTGCTACTCAGCCTGAGTTAGCCTGGAAGAGGATTTCTGAGGAGTTAACCACGGTGGCATGAAGCTAAGAGTTAGTGAGACACTCCGAGTGCAGGGTGTAGGGGAGAAAAATCTTGCCTCTTCCCTCAGTCAGAAAAATTATAGTTTCCTTTTCGCTTGTGGTTTCTGGATTTTAGTATCAAATAGCTTTCCTTACCCAGCCTTTTCGATAAACCCCAACCCTAAATCCCCGACATTAGCAGAAAGGGAAAATATCAACACTGAGGCGAGGTCTTTGTGTTCTGAGCAAAATTTAGAAACATTAACTATACAGCTACTGCAAAAATTACCTAGTTATACCAATCGCGCTAGTCAACGCGCCCGTCGCCTCAGTAGAAGCAGTCAGGTTTACAGTTATATGCTAGTGGCAGGAAAACCTGAATTTACTCCTCTGCCCCTTAACCTTGAAGAATATAGTGCAGATGCGTCTAAAAGCGCTACATCAGGAGTTGAGCAAGTTTTCTTTACTACCTTGGAGCGGCAGTATATAGGTAAGAAAGCGGTAGAATTGCAAGAATTCCACTGGCTGTTGTTGACTAAAACTCAAAGTGGTTGGCAACTAGTGATGATGTTTTCTCAAGCTGGTTCCCATTCAGAACAGCAGCCACTATCCCCGCCACGCGATAGTAGTAACGGTACTATTGCCCAAGGGGTTAAAACTTGGTTGCGCGATTGTGAAGCTGGAAGTGTACGTCATTGAAGAAGAATTCAGGAGTCAGAATGGGCTAAACGCCCCGCTACCGCTAACAGGAGTCAGAAT
>NZ_JABXKI010000408.1 GCF_017115095.1 Nostoc sp. NMS4
AAACCTTCCTAACTGAGGGCTGATATGGTAGTTATGTGAGGAGCAGCCTGGTTAACGACGATACTTATAAGTAGAGAGTTTCCTATAACGTAGATGGAGACTTGAATGCCTTTTAATTCTGTAAGTCCCTAACTCAATTTTAGAATTTTTACTTCTAATCCGTCACCTACCAAATTATGTAAATCTGATTCTTCATAGAGATGATTGAAGATTAAATTTACAACGCAAAGGAACGCTGAGTATTTCTCACAAAAGATCCTCCGCGAACCTCTGCGCTTCCCTTTGCGTCGGCAGTCGCTCATGGGGGAAACCCCCAAGACCGCGCTGCCTCACCTTTGCGTTTAATCTTTACCGTCTATTGCTTTGCTAATCCACTGTTTAAGCGTAGTTGTAACTTCATCAATGACAATTTCTTGAGATTTACGGGTAGCTCTTTCTACAACTTCAACTTTGCCATTAGCGATCGCGCGTCCAGTTACAATTCTATAAGGTATACCAATCAAGTCAGCATCTTTAAATTTCACTCCCGCCCGTTCATCACGGTCATCTAATAGGGTTTCAATTCCCGCTTGATTGAGTTCTGTGTAAAGTTTTTGGGCGATTTCGATTTGTTGAGCATCTTTTATGTTGGGAATTGTGACGATCGCGTGATAAGGTGCGATCGCAACTGGCCAAATAATCCCATCTTTATCGTAAGATTGCTCTACGGCAGCTTGTGCCAATCGTGACACACCTACACCAAAACAACCCATAAATAGCGGCTTTTCTTCACCCTGTTCATTGGTATAATTTGCACCCATCGCTTGGGAATATTTAGTACCTAACTGGAAGATGTGACCGGCTTCGATTCCACGGGCGCTTGCGAGGGTTTGTTCTGGGTTATGAATGGCGCGATCGCCTGGTTTTGCCTTTCGTATATCTACTACACCGTTTGGTAACTTAAATTGCTCACCCCAATTAGCACCAACTACGTGATAACCAGCTTCATTTGCACCTGTAACAAAGTTTTTTAAATCAACGGCTGTTTGATCCACTAAGCGCAAAAACTTAGGATGGATCTGTTTATTAGCGTTAATATACTCATCGGCAATATCTGGCGCAATGTAGCCTAAAGGTAAAGATTTAGATGTCCATGCTTGCTGCGCTTCAACATTTGGTACATTTAAACTGATAATCGTTTTAGCACCATACTCAGCAGCTAATTTAGTCAATTCATTTTGCAACTTGACTTCATTAACTTCCTGATCGCCTCGGATGCTCACCAGAACTAACACCGTTATACCGTTATCATAAACTGTCTGATAAAGGACATTTTTCACTAATTGAGTTGGAGAACAGTCGAGGAGTTGACAAACTTTTTCAATGGTTTCTGTTCCAGGTGTATCGCGTTTCTCGTAGGTTGTAAACCGTGAGGTTTCGGCATCAATTGGTAAAGAAACAGCTTTTTCTACGTTAGCGGCGTATTTGCCATCTTCGGTGTAGAGAACTTCATCTTCGCCAGCTTCCGCCAAAATCATAAATTCTGTGGAACCAGAACCACCAATTGCACCAGAATCGGCTTCTACTGCCCGAAAAGCTAAACCAGAACGTCGCAGCATATTGCTGTAGGCTTTATACATATCCTGGTAAGTTTCTTTGAGGCTGGCTTCATCGGTGTGGAATGAGTAGCCGTCCTTCATGATAAACTCTCGTCCGCGCATTAAACCAAAACGGGGACGAATTTCATCGCGGAATTTGGTTTGAATTTGGTAGAGATGTAGTGGTAGCTGGCGATAAGAGCGAATCATATCACGAGCGATCGCTGTGATGACTTCCTCATGAGTTGGGCCTAATCCTAATTGTTGCTCACGGCGGTCAATTAGGGAAAACATAATTCCCTCAGCTTTGGTGTAAGTATCCCAGCGTCCCGATTCCTTCCATAAATCAGCCGGTTGTAATTGTGGCAAAAGACATTCTTGTGCGCCTGTAGCGTTCATTTCTTCCCGCACAATCTGGGAAACTTTTTGTAGTACCCGCCACATTAACGGGAGATAAGCATAAAGACCGCTACCGATGCGACGAATATAACCTGCACGGAGTAATAATTTATGGCTGGGAATCTCAGCATCAGCCGGATCATCCCGTAGTGTAACAAATAACATTTTTGAAAGTCGCATCGTTTAATCCCTTTCCAGAATCACTAATTTGTTGGGAGCATCTCACCTTTGCAAATATACCAGGCGATTAGAAATCGGGGCTACACAAAACATCTTGCCTTTGGTAATGGAATTCATTTCTGTTTGGGCGCACCTTTAGCTCGACTAGAAGCCAAGATTGCACTGAAGGCTTTACTGGAAGAATTTCCTAACCTTTGCGTTGACTCAACCCAGACTCTTATAACCAATTCCAACACTGTTGGTGCATGGACTGGAAAGCTTGAGTGTTCTGTTATAGAAATAGTTAAAATTGGCGATCGCTTCTCATCATCATTGGATAGAGAGGCGATCGCTTAACTAGCAACTTTTAGAACGGAATATCATCTGGATCTGGTTCTTGCTCTTTCACTGCTGGGTAAGTGGTTCGCTCATAATTTGTCGGTTGGGGTACGGGTTCGTAACTTGGCGCTTGAGGAGTAACACCAACAGGACTTGTCGCCGGAGTAGGCGCTGGACGTGGTGAATCGTAACTGGGAACTTCTTTCTGTGGAGGACGAGATACTGATGGTTGGCGGGGAGCAGTTTCAGTGAATGATGGAGTTACATCTGCTGATGGCAATGGATCGGTATTAAAACTACCTCCAACAGATTGAATTTGTTGTACTGTCAATTCAGCGCGTTTTTCTTTAAAACCTTCTTGACGCTCAACAGTATTCATCGTTAAACGTCCTACCAGGATGACGCGATCGCCTTGGTGGTAGTTTTGCTGAATTTCTGTGGCTAAATTCCCCCAGCCGACAACTTTCAGCGTAGCTGGCGGATCTTCTGGCTTCTGGGAATTGGGAAACTGTACCAGCATTTCTGTAACTCCCAGATTATCGGCTGTATAGCGCAGTTGCGGCTCATTAATAATTTCCGCCATCAAAACACAGCTGTTCATTAAAATTACTCCTGACTGTAAAAAGTACTGGTTCAAAAAGAGGGGGTTTTTCTATGTAGTGACAATTAATTATGAAGAAGAATTCTTACTTTCTAGCATAAAAGCCAAGCGATCGCTTTGAACAGCATTAAGTATGCCGCCCGCCACCCTCGCTTGACTAAATTGAGCATTGAATTTCTGCATTGAGTAGTATGATTGTACCACCCATTCTTCAAATAGAAAAAATTATTGTCAAAAATTAAGTCTTGAGGTGAACAGGAAAAACACCGAAGGCGATCAACCTACCTGGAAGATCGCGCAAGATGGGTAAGCGTAAAAACGCAGGTGGTATAAAGGTGCTATTTGAGGCGAGAACGGGGGCAAATAACCGCTTTTGGATAAAAGTTTGAAATGCCTGAATGATCCGTGTAGGTAACTCTCGTTGACGTTGTACTTTTGCTAACTCGCTAAGTTGTACTTGTCGGTTCTGGAACGGTTTGCTGAGTACATTCGCCGCCACTACAGCATCTTGAATGGCGTAATTAATCCCAACTCCACCAACGGGGGACATTATATGGGCAGCATCACCGATGAGTAATAATCCTGGACGATACCAACGTTTGACACGGCTGGACTCCACTGAGAGAAAGGCTATTTTTGACCAGTCATGTAAATTTTGGATGCGTTGCTGGAATTCTGGCACTACTTCAACAACAGATTTTTTTAATTCCTCCAAACCCTCAGCCCGCACTTGTTGATAGCCTCCCTTGGGGATGATATAAGCAACTTGCCACTCATCACCACGGTCAAGCATAGCAATGATTTTACCTTGACGAAAACGCGCCATTCCCCCTTCTGGGTCTTCTGGGTGACGGGGTACGCGGAACCAGAGGACATCCATCGGCGGCGACGTTTCGATGGATTCAAACTCACCCAGGTGGCGTAAACGTGAGTGGCGACCATCTGCACCCACTGTCAGTATTGCCCGGATTTCATGCCAACCACCACCTCCCCGATAGCGGACACCTTGAATCACACCATTTTCGTTAATTAATTCCTGTACATTTGCACCCATTACCAGACGGAAACTAGGATATTTTTGTGCTTCTTGGGTAATAAACTCCAAAAATTTTACCTGGGGAAGCATTGTAATGTAGGGGTAGTGGGTTTTCAGGTGACTAAAATCTGCCAAAGTTACAGTATCTTGAGGAGTTTGAATACTAATTTGGCGCATTTTGGTATGGGGAAGTTCTAGCAAGCGATCGCTAAGTCCCAATTCTTCCATAATTTCCATCACCGATGGATGAATAGTATCGCCGCGAAAGTCGCGATCGAAGTCTTTGTGTGCTTCCAGCAGCATCACAGAAATGCCTTGACGCGCTAACAACAGTGCCAATACTGCTCCTGCCGGTCCCCCACCCACAATGCAACAATCTGTGGTTTGTACGTCTACAATGTCATGGATAGGGTTAATACTTGGGTCTTGGGAAAGATTTTTAGGTACATCGGTAGTCATCACAACACCTCCTGACAGCCCTTAAATTTAGAGTAGTTTGCTTTTGGTGGTGTAAGCTATTTTTTTAACTTTTCGTATTTACATAGAACGTGTATTATGATTGGCGCTAAACTGTCATTGGTCATTGGTCATTAGTCATTAGTCATTAGTCATTTGTCCAATGCCCAATGCCCCATGCCCAATCCCCAAATTAGTTGTGTCCCAAGTTACTTTAGAAAACGTTTATAAAAGTTTTTCCTCGCGTAAAGGGGAAACTGTTACCTCACAAACCCAATCTCCCCTCACGCCTGGGGAGACAATTGACGCAGTGCAAGAACGTGCGGGAACTGTTAACGTTTTACGGCGAATTAACCTGACGATCGCAGATGGCGAATTTATGGTGCTGGTAGGCCCTTCTGGTTGTGGTAAAAGCACCTTGCTACGATTAATCGCCGGGTTAGAAGTGATGACTGGCGGTAATATTTGGGTAGGCGATCGCTTAATTAATGATTTACCACCCAAAGAACGTGACATCGCAATGGTGTTTCAAAATTACGCCCTCTATCCTCACATGACGGTGTATGATAACATCGCCTTTGGGTTACGCCGCAGGGGAAGCAGGGGAGCAGAGGAGCAGGGGAGCAGAGGAGAAAATACTCCCTATATTCGGACATGGGCTGAAAATCTTTTTGTGGGGGCGACAAGAAAGCTACCTAAAGGACTGCGTTATGTTTCTGATCAAGAACGGGCGGTGGATCAGCAGGTGCGTAGTGTTGCTCAACTGTTGCAAATCGAAACATTGTTGAATCGCTTACCCAAACAGCTTTCTGGGGGACAAAGACAACGGGTTGCATTGGGAAGAGCGATCGCCCGTGACCCTCAAGTATTCTTAATGGATGAGCCGCTTTCTAATTTAGATGCCAAACTCCGGGCGGAAACTCGCGCTCAAATTGTCAAATTGCAGCGCCAATTGGGGACAACGACAATTTACGTCACTCACGATCAAACCGAAGCGATGACAATGGGCGATCGCATTGCGATTATGTCTGAGGGTAAAATTCAGCAAGTTGCTTCTCCCTTAGAACTTTATAACCGCCCTGCAAACCTTTTTGTCGCAGAGTTCATTGGTTCACCACCGATGAATTTTATTTCTGTAGAATTTCATGCCCCTCTATTAATTACTCATTCCCAGCTTCGTTTCACCCTCCCGCAAGTCTGGGGAAAAGCTTTACAAAAATATGATGGGAAAACTCTAATTTTAGGCATTCGCCCAGAACATTTAAACTTGAGTATGCCCGCCACCAAAAATCTACCAGTACAAGTAGATTTGGTAGAAAATCTCGGCAACGATTCCTTTCTCGCTGTGAAGATTGCCGAACCAGGATCTCAACCTGCGACTACAGCCAATTCTCTACAAGTGCGAATACCACCAGACCGATTTGTACAACCTGGTGAGCAACTTTGGTTATCGCTAACTCCAGAGAAAATTCACTTTTTTGATCCAGAAACTGAGTTAGCGATATTTCCCTAGAATTATCCGCGCCTAATTGGTAGAATACGCACCCTGGATTGGGCTTGGTCAACAGTAACCAATGCGCCTGTCTCTAGTGAGGACTCAAACTGATTCAGGGCTGAAATAACTAGATTTTCGATACTGTTCGGCAAAACATCCTGGGTACGAACCTGAATGACACTGGGAGTATTAGCACCTGTCGCAGCTAGCAGGGAACCGAAGTCTAAATCGTGAGTAAAAACGATATATCCATTAGTTCTTGCCCATTCCATAATTATTGAATCTTTCTCACAGCGATCGCCAACGCTAGACCAGTGGACAGAGGAAATATTGTACCTCTCAAAAACCGCAACCCAATCAGGGGAAAGGTTCATATCAATCAAAATTTTCATGCACTTCTAAGAGGCACTTCAATCTCTTCAGCTCTCCATGCAGCGTAGGCAAGTGCTTCATAGATGTCGGCTTCTTCGAGGTAGGGATATGCCTTAAGGATGTCGCTATTGCTATGTCCAGATGCCATTAAGCCAACGACAGTACCAACGGTGACACGCATTCCTCGAATACAAGGTTTGCCGCCCATCACTTCAGGATTACGAGTAATTCTAGTGAGATTTTGCATAATTTTTGTAGAATGGGAGTAAGGTTATAGGATTGAGAAACCAAAAATGGCTGTGTCAATCTTTTTTATTATTGAACTTTTACCACCTTCCAGGCTAACTGATTGCTAATCTTCACTTAAGGATAATTGTAGCGATTGTTTTAAAAGTCAAGCGATCGCTTTGTTTGTGGAGATTTATGAAAGCGATGCCTACGGCGGGCTACGCCTACGCACCTGTGTACTTGATTGCGGTGCGACAAAGTTTGGAATACCTCAACACGACTTTGAAGTACCTCAACACGACTTTGAAGTACCTCAACACGACTTTGAAGTACCTCAAAACGACTTTGAAGTACCTCAACACGACTTTGAAGTACCTCAACACGACTTTGGAGTACCTCAAAAC
>NZ_JABXKI010000111.1:0-29477 GCF_017115095.1 Nostoc sp. NMS4
TTTTCCGAAATAGTCACGTTCAAGTAATTCTTGATCAAGAACCGATGCTGTAGTGTGATCGCCTTAAATTTCTGCATTCTCTCATCAGAACCTCGTAACTTCTCCCCAGGCGTAAGCAACTGCAACAGATTCAGACTTTCCAAGAATAGCACCGACGACAACATCTGCCCCTTGTTAAAATCTGGCTTCCAAATAGCATTCTCCCCAGCCTCAGCCTGTGCCTTTGCCCGTTTGCTGTCCCGGCTGGTCAAAAACTCCCGCCCCACAGTGAGATAATAGTGCAACCGCAGTCGGGGATACCAGCCGTTATCATCCTTTTCGACTAATTCGGGTGTCGCTTCAACTTCGTAACGTCGGGACAATTCACCCTTACGCTGTTGGTATCTTTCTTCTTTCGTTTTTACCCGCTTTTCTTGCAGCTTCTTCAGTTCGTCATCTGACACATCTTCAGATTTAGAAACTCCCAGGCATTCACTCCTATACAATTCTTTGGATGCTGCTTTCACTTCTTTGACGACTTCCTTGGTTTCGTCGGGGTCAGAATCATCAGCATCAATAAGGGTGTATCCATCACTTTCCAAACCCTTCAGCACAAATTCACGATAACGGCGCATCTCGACGTTGATAACAGCCCCACGCTTGCCCCAGGTTTGTAAAGATTCGGGTTGAAAGTTCTGATCAATGAATGAGTAATCATCATTATCCGAAGCTGACAACAGAGCGATATTGGCTTGTGTTGCGATATCCTGACTTCGCAATAATCCACCCATAGAGGTTGAACCATTGCCCACAGTTCCCATACCGTACTGGCTAACCCAGATGTGACGGTCAACAGTTTCCCGTAACCGTGCCAACATCTGCCGTACAGAGTCCACAGGCTGAACTCCCTGGAATATTCCCCAGACTGAACTAAAATGACCTCGAATGTCGATAGACACCCCTGTTTCCAAGCTGGGTGAGGCTATTACTAAATCATATTGCGTGAGGATTTCGTTGAGATGGGCAATACACTCAAAAGCCCCATGTTTCGGGTCTAAAACAGAATGACTGTCAATTCTCAAAATTCGTAGATGTGGGAATTTCTGCTTAAACCGTTGTTCAAGGGCTTGCGTCCCCCATTTTGACTTTGCTTTTTGGGCAGAACAACATAATAAATGATGTCCCCCTTTTGCGATGCCTTCTCTTTCAGAGACGCTACCGCGAACGGCGAGCTTCGCTAACGCCTTGTCTAACGCGGCAATCAAATTCTTGGGATTACTGCCGGAGTAGTTGTAGCACTTGCCAGAAACAGGCTGATAATTATTTACGATTACAAACGGGTTAACTTTATATTCTCCTGCCAGAGAAAGAATGTACTTGATATCGGTATCTGAGGCATCGGCAGAAGACAGATAGATTTTGCCGTGTTCGCTGCCCAAAACATTCTGTACCAACTGCTTGAAATTTCGCAGTATCGCTACCCGCCGCTTGGCCACATCTGTTGTAGAGTGGAGCAAATGCCAGAAAACTTGGTCGCACTCATCAATAATAATGACATCGTTTGACCAGTCGTTGGGGTTGAATCGCGCTTGACTATCTTTGTGCAACGAATCAACACACACGCCATACCCAAGCAAACCACCTGTGTCAGAGGTTTTAATCTCGCTGACATAATCAACGCCGAAGCGATCGCACAACGCCTCACCCAGTTGAATGCGGTGGGTGATGATGAGTACCTTACGCCCTTGGTCATGTGCTTTGGCTACTTCAGAGGACAGCCACTCGGTTTTGCCCGTGCCTTTGGGAGCTTTGAGGACAATCAGCTTTTCGCCTTCTGGTGCAATCAGCCCACTCAGGAATCGTTGGTTGAGTGCGATGGCTGGAGGATAAGTTAACAAGGTGAATAATTTGATTTCCCATAGCTCCAATGTTTCGGCGGTGTTGTACAGTGCATGAAAAGCATCACAGCCTTGGGCAACGACAAAATCATCAACTCCCTTTTCGGTTCCTGGTAGGTCAATCACTCGTAGCTGGCAACCAGAGTTTATGAGCAATCGCCCCATGCGAGTAATCGCTGTTCTTACTCTTTGAACAGTTTCGGGCTTAGTATCGTGGTCAAAGCAGATATTGACAAGTCTACCGGATGTGGCAAAATGCGCCAAGTCTGGGATGAGCAAAGGTTTACCAATGGCAGTCCCATACTCATCAGAGGGTGTACGGTAGCCAGTGTTTACTCCACTGATGGCGATCGCAGCATAACCAGCCGTCAACAAACAAGCGGCTTTCTTGGCTCCCTCGACAATCACAACTAGTACATTATTTTTCCAGACCCAATGCCAGAAACCACCGTGATGTTGCAGGTCTTGATCAGTGATTGGGATACCACAACGATTCGACACTTTTACCCAAATCTTGTTGGTGACGAAGAGGAACAAAGCCCTGGTCTGCTCTTTGTATGGATGCTCGTATTTAATATGTTTGTGAATTTTCTGCGGATCGCGCCTTGGCTTGTCTGGTTTGAAGCAGCCCCAGAGCATTTGTTGATAATCGTTGAGTGGGTCAACGCCACTACACCACCAACCCCCGTGTTCAATATGTTGGTATTTTTTCAAGTCTTTGTCTCGGAGTCGTCCGTCGTTGCGGCGGGAGATTTTGGGACTGTACAACAGATAATCGTAAGGCAATGTACCGGACAGCGACTGCACGTTTAGGGCAATCAATTCTTCGTCTACTCCACTGTTGAGCCATTCAGTTAAATGATTTGATTCGAGATTCATATCTCCTCCTATAAACGCATGGAAAAGTAAGCGATATCGAGTCATACCGCTTTGAAATACTCAAGAAATAGGCAGTGGTTAAAAAACCGTTACTCAAAGTTCAGGACTTGTTGTGATTACTTGTAAATAGAGCAGTAGTACACCTGAACTAAAGCACGAATATAATAAACTATTTTTATTTTTGGAAATTTGGTGAAAACTCAAAACATAGCAGGAATTCTCATAATGAGAATTGCTGGATGACATCGGGCAGCGATCTTTGCCGAGTAACCAGTGCGATCGCTTTTTACTCGGTGAGGAGTGCTGATTGATTGAAACCTAGAGATATTACTTTCTCCTGATGAGTGGGAGAATTTGAGGGCGAGCTTTTGAAAATTCTCTAAGTTAGACGTGGCTATCCTTTGCAGAAGAGCTAGTTCAGGTAATTGCTCTAGCATTGCTCAAGCAACGTAAGCGTTTGCTATTGTTGGCAATCGTTTTTCTGTCGAATACCAGTCTAAGTTAGGGGTAAAGCCTTAGCAGCCTTAAGCCGAGTTGTCACTAAAACAATTGTCCATAAAAAATTTTGAGCATTTTCAACCAGGACAACAGCTTTTAGCACCATAAATTTATGGTGTAGCACGAGTTTATTTGGTTGAATTATAGTTGACAACAATATTTTAAGGCGGCTATTATTATGTCAATAGGTGAACGTGATAAATTTAAAGTAGAAGTACAGATGAAAATTAAAATAGACGTTTCTCCTATAGCGACATTCAAGTGGAACGAGGACAATGCCCAAAAACTGAGAGAGCTTAGAGAGAAATCAGGCTATAGCCGGAGAAAACTGTCAGAAGAAGTAGGTGTGTCTACCACTTATATTCATCAACTAGAAGCACCACATTTATTCATTAATAAGCCGGGAAAACCTAAAGAAATCACTGTTAGTACTGATATATTGCAAAAACTTTGTGCTGCGTTAGGCGGCGAGGTTGCTACTTTGATTTGGGATATAGAATGTTTAGCTTAATTTATCACTTTCACCTATAAAAAATGCTTGACTTCTATAGGTGACAGTGATAAATTAGTAAATAACGGAGGAAACAACCGCCAGCCTCTCAGCTAAATAAAGAGGCGCTCACCATTGAACCTTGAAAATAGTAAATTTATTAATCCACCTGGGAGAGTAGCTGAGGCACTGGCGCAACCAGTGAAAGCGAGGGGAACAGGAAGGGAAATCGATTTGCGATGAATAAAAAGTTGCCACAGCAGTACGATAGTCGCTTTGAAGCTCGTTGCCGACTGCCGCCCGATCAAGAGATATGCTGCTGTAGCAAGCTCCAGTCACTGACTAGGAGCAATAAATATGAGGCTTCGCCAATTCTAGAATGAGGTGTTGTGGCAAGCCACAACGTCAATCAGTACACAAATCAAAAGGCGATCGCAGTGTCTGCAAAACTGTGCGATCGCCTTTATCACCCAATCGAAGGTTTTAAAATTATGCCACAAACAACAGCAACTTTAACCTCTTGCGTTAAACCAGTTGAAGAATTGAGATCAGTAGAGATTTCGTTTGAAGATCACGAATTCTATGCAGGTCAAAAACTCGTAGCTAGCATTACCCACGACGATGACCTAACGCAACCTTGGATAGTGATGGTCAATGGTGAGGAGATCCATCGCGCGAACACTTTTAAAAGATGCCACAGCTACATCACATGGCATTACCAGCGCGGAACGCTGCCCATACAAGAAGAAGAAACCCCAGTCGCTACAACGGGGAACGAAATCATGGTACAGATTGCTGATGAATGCGAAAAGTACGGGTTTGAAATCCTAAACGATGGTATCTACGACCACGATCGGAAGCTTGGCGAAGTAGGCTGTACTAATAGCAGATGGTGGGTTATTCGGGCAACTTCAGTGCATCAGCAGAAAATTCCGTGTGATTCTGCATTTGATGCGGTGTGGGTATTGTCGATCGTAGAACTGACGCAACCATCTTGTAAGGAACTGCTGGATAAGCCGTTTGATCGACTAACGGCTAATGATAGGAACAGCTACGGGAATATTAGCCATCCTCAGACGAGCCTCTTGATTGCGGTAAGTTCACAGACTCCGACTTGGCACGGATAGAGGGAATAGCGGCGTAAGTGAAATGGTGGGTGCAACCGAATCAACGGTCGCACCTGCTGTTTTATGTTTTTAGCTACGCCTCGCTCAACAGATGACAAGATGACACAGCGATACCGCTAAAATTATAGTTAAGGATGTCAGAAAGGAGAAAAGATGACAGACGATGTTAGATTTGACGATATTTACCTACGCCTCAATGAACTGACACAAGATGTTACAAACCTAAAAATTCAAGCAGGAACCATTGGAACATCTCAAACTGCCATAGCTCAGACAATGACGCTGGCAACTGGTTTAGCTTCGGATATGCGGCAAGTGAAAGCAGACATTAGAGAAATGAAATCTGATCTGAGAAATTTAAACGCAGGCTTAGAAGAAGTTCTCAGGCTATTGCGTCAGAGAAACAGCCCAGAAGAATAGTTTAATTAATACAAATTACCAAGTTTTGAGGCGCTTTTGTAGTAACAAGAGCGCTGTTTTATTAGCTCTGTACTTGATACATCTGAAATCAACGGCTACGCCAATGCAAAAGTGAAAATGCTTTTGGTACAAACAAATGAACCCTCAAGAAACATCGGATTTACTTGCTGCCTTGATGCGCCAGGAAGAATTACTTAAGCAGTTAGTTGCAGCAATCAATAAGCCAAAACTGGGATTGCACTCTGAAGCTGGCAATTGTAAAATCTACTGCAATCGTCAGCACGGAGGATTGTGGTACACACTCAATGGTGAACCGAGTGATGTCCCTCAAACTGCCTTAACTGGATATCTTAAAGAACTGCGGTTTGAGAATACAGAACGCCGCAAAAAAGAAACCTGCAAGTTACTGATAACTATTCAAGCAGACCGGACGTATATCTTAGAATCCGGTTATGATACTCACTTTTCTAAAAGCTTGTTAACCGCGATCGCAACTCTTACTCCAGAACAACTATATTCTCCGATTACACTACAGCCTACTCCAGGGACAAGCGATGAAAGCGTGTTGTTCTGTCGGGTGTGGGTTGGGTCGGAATTAGTTATGGCATCCTATAACGAGCAGACTAATTGGCAAGAAATCTGGGAACAAGCTTTAGCTGTAACAAAAGCAGCGAATGAGATAGCGTTTTAACGAAGTCGGAAATAGGGCTTGGGCAACTGTAATTAGATGTTGCTCAAGCTTTGTCTACAGCTAATGAAGAAGGGCAATGGGAAAAGGGAAAGGGGTAAAGGTAAAAACCTTGCTTTTCTAAGGATGATTTAATTCATGAATCCCTTTCCCTTTCCCCTTTAACCTTTCCCCCTCTTTTTGCTGTCTACCTATTCACAAATAACAAGAAATGACAACAACAATCGTTCCCCCTAGTATCGAAAACTTACAGCAGTTTTCTGACTCGTTTGACATTGAGAAACTATTGCAATCTGAGGGAGTTCTGCCGTGGCTTTTAGCAAATGGCTGGAAGCATGGCGATGAATCAAGTTTGATTGCCAATATTATCGATGAGTCTACCAGTATTGATGAAGTTTGGGACTCCAAAGAGTTTGATTTTAACGCTTTGTCAGATGAATCAAAGGAAAAATTAAATCAGATTATCCGTGAAAAACTCTACAGTCAGATTTAATCAGTCTGACTGTAGAGAAAAATCGATTCCACGATAAATTATGGCACACTTCACTGCTAATAAGATGGAATTAAATTTGATTAAGGTTTACGATACAACCCTATTAAGCTCATCAAAAGTTTACCAAATCGACGGTACGGTTTCTCGATACTTGGGTGATGAAGGTACTATCCAACATCCACAGTATCTATTTTTGCCTTTGCCAAATCAAAGAAAAAAAGCCAGCTTTCGATTAAATCGAAACAAACTTATGACTCGCTGTTATGAAGTCGAAGGCATGACTTATAACAAGCCTGTGGTACAGGATAATTCGCAGCAACTTCAGTTATTTTAAGCCATGTCCATACATAAACCACCAGTCATTAAAAGACCTGTTCGACTACAAAATAGCTCTAAAAAAGTAATCTATAGAGCTACTACAGACATCCACAAATTGAAAAATAGCCACAAAGAAAGCTTCGCTTAATCGAAAGTGAAAAATATTGATTGAGGTAAATAATCATGGTACAAGCAATCGACAACCCTATCGCTGCGAATTTCCTAACTGATGCAGTAGTCGAGCGCCACAATTTCTCACAGTTAAATAAAACTCGCATTCGCTTCCGTATTCAACTAAAGAAAAGTACAAAGTCTGCCGCACCTAAATGGGCGGATGTGCTAAAAGCTGAGGTTTCTGAAATTGAATCAGACCTCGTGAAAGTTACAAATTCCGAAGTCGGTTTGCGAGGTATCAAGGTATTTAAGAAGTTAGATGAAGCTGCTGCTCAATTGAGGCAAGAGATTGCTTCAGTTCAGGAGTGGATGTCTGCTGATACTGGTGATTGGGTTTGTCCTATTGATTTGGCTCCACTTGTGTGGAATCAGTTAATCAATATTAGGGATAATATCGCCCCTGGTTTACGCAATCAATTAAAAGCTGATTACGAAGCGGGACTTGTAGATTACCAGGAACGGATTGACCAGTTCCTCTCACTTAACACTTGGGAATTAGCACAGGATAAGCAAGAGTCAGTCAAAGCAAACTTGTTAAGAGCATTTCCGACTCTGACCGATCTTGAAGACTATTTGCAAGTCGTGATTGGTCGTCCGGTGATCATACCCGCTTTGTCCGAACAACTCAATCAGCAGCAAGCCGAATGTCTTGACCAGATTACCAAGTTCATTCAGCAGTATGACCAAAATCTGGAGCAACGATTAAGGGAATCTGCGATCGCTGGTGGTGAACAACTCGCCGCGCAGTTACTCGAAGAGTTGGCTGATTGGGAGCCAGGACGTAAGCCCGTACAGTTCAAAAAAAAGATGCAACGCCATCTAATGAAGGTTCAGGTACTACTAGCGAATGCTGACCCGGAGGCTGGCAGCAGCTTGGAGGCGATGATGGCGCACTTGGATTCTATCGTTAACGATCCAGCGATTGAATCTAAGAATCTTGGTTCAGATACACGCAGTCAATTACAGCAAAAAATGCAAGAGATCCGCACCAAGTTGTTAGATGAACAGCGCAATCTACAATCACTTGCGGCTGACGACGTGGGTTTGTCGAAAGCTACGGTCATGTCTTTCAAGTTTAGGTAAAAAACAGTCTTGGGCGAAGGTGCATCGCTCAAGACTAACTAATGAATTGGAAATGTGGTGTTCACCTCTGGGGTGTTCACCTCAAAAAGGATATCTCACTTCTACTGCTATAGGAGCAAAATTCTCATGTCACACTTCTCAACCGTTAAAACCAAACTTGCTAACCGTGAATGTCTGGTACAAGCTTTACAAGATTTGAAACTGAATCCGCAAGTTTACCAAACAGCACAGTTACTAAAAGGATACTACGGTGGCTCTCAAGGACAAAGCGCTGAAATTATCGTATCTGGTCACACCATAAAAGCCCGTGCAGACATTGGATTCAAGTGGAATCAGTCAAGTGGCGTGTACGAGGTAATACACGATAGTTATGAAACAGTTCCGAAGTTGGGCAAAGACTTTTTCAGCAATAAACTAATGCTGGCTTATGGTAAGCATTTGGTTCGTGTCAAAGCTGCCGAGTTGCAAGAAAAATTTGGTGAATGTGCGATCGCTGAATCAACTAATGGAAATGTGCAAACCCTACGCCTAACTTTTGCCGGACATCAGGAAGTTCAACAGTATACACGGAGATAAATATGGAACGTTCAATACTGATTCATTTCGACAGTGCTACAGGTGAAGTTCGAGTGGAAGCGGAGGGGTTCGAGGGTTTGAGTTGTTTATCGGCTACGCAACCATTTGAAGAAGCACTTGGAGTTGTGGGCGATCGCACGTTTAAAGATGAAGCTCAAACCCAACAACTTCGGACTACCCTAAGCAGTCAAACACGTTTACGTCAGTAAGAAAAATCGGGGAGAACAAAACAATCTCCCCCATAAAAATTTTTGGGAATAGACAATGTTAGTGTTAGGTGACGTTCACCCAGTCGATGGTAAAGCCAGAAAATATGGTGAGTTTGGGCTGACAATTTACCTAAACCCAAGCGAACTAAAAAAGCTGAAGTGGGTGCTGAATTTTGAGCCACATATTGATCTGGCATATCAATACTTTACTCCTGAACAAATGGATGAAGCTCTAAAAAATGGTGGGCTATGCACCTTAACCACTTGTTGGGAAAAATCAGATGCTTGTTCTCGCAGTGATGCTGAACTATCAGACGATGCAAATTGGCTAAAAGATTGGCTGCATCGAGCCAAGTGGCATGAATTTCGACATGATGCTGGTTTTGGTTTGCTTGTAACTTACTACTTGCCAATGTCCGACCTGATTAACAATGGTGAAATTCATCCCGATGACTTGCCAATGGTTTGTGATTATACGTCCGATCCCAGGAATTTTGAATATTGCAAATTCTATGGTTCTGACATCTATTGGAAAGATGTACATTACGAAACCATAAGCGAATCGTTGGGTATCGAATTCTGTGGTTAATCGATGCCTTGATTTCCCCTAGCAAAACATCATGAGTGAATTAGCTAAAGAATATCCATTTGTTCACATTTACGCACAACAGAAAACACACCAGCCCGTGATCATCAAGGCGAATACTGAAGGCTTATGTGTGCTACTGAATGCCATAGTTACTGCAATCGCCTACCAAGAGAACAACGGTAGAGCGGAAGTTTTTGACGGCGATGCCGAAGTTTATGAAGTAGTTGTGAGACTTGTTAATACTCACGATGAATTAGCTCCACTTCCTTATCAAATATCAAAATCATGAACCTCTCAAATCTTCTCTCCACACTCGATTCACAAATTCCCATCGCTGCGGTTGATGTTCTATCTCCTGATGAAGCGACGATTATTCAGTGGCTGACTACAGAAGCTAACAATAAGCTCTCATGTCCAGTGTTCTTCTGGAATCTGGGAGTATCAACCTTGGAGCAATGTTTAATCGCAGCAGATGGGGGATTGGTGTTTAAGCCAGTGCCAGAGTATAAGAAACCACCACAGGCTGATCCACTACTATTTGTATTCGACTACATTGCGAATTTTAGTAGTGATGGAGTCTTTATCTTAGGTGACATTCACTCGTTTATTGGTAAAAATTCGCCTTCGTTATCTTGGGAGGTTGTCAGCAAGGTAAAAAATCTCTACCATCGTCTCAAACCGACTGATAAACGCATTGTGCTGCTGGGTCAAAACATTCAATTACACGAGTCACTTGTACGCTTAATCCCTTATTGTGAAATTCCTCTACCGGGAGTTGAGCAAATACTACTTCATATCAATTCTTATTTGCATGATCTACAACAGTCAGCTATTGAGCAGGAATTGACTTTCACTATTTCCCTTAATAAAAGTGAAATTGAATCTCTTTCTCGTGCTGCTCTGGGATTAACCCTGGAGGAGATTAGCGACTTCCTGCGGTTAACTGTCAAACACAACCTAACATCAGATGGGATTTTAATTGATAGTAATTTCATACCCCAAGCAGTCGAGTATAAAACTCGGCTGTTGTCTCAAATGGGTATTGAATTGGGCAAGCCTGCTAGCATCTCTTTTGGAGGATTGGATTTGTTGCGTGAGTGGCTCAATCGGCGGCGGCGGCTATTCACGCAAGAGGCGCGTGAGCTTTCCTTGCCTCAACCAAAAGGTGTGTTGCTTGCGGGGCCTCCCGGTACAGGTAAAACGTTATTGGCTAAAAACATTGCTAATATCCTTAATCTACCACTCCTACAGCTAGACATTGCATCCCTCTTGGGCAGTCTGGTCGGTGAGTCTGAGGGAAATGTTAGACGGGCTTTGAAAACAGCAGAAGCGATCGCACCCTGCATCCTGTGGATTGACGAAATAGAAAAAGCTCTTTCGGGGACTGGTGACACGAGTGGAGTCTCACAGAGGATTCTGGGCAATATCCTTACATTCATGTCCGAATCTCAGTGTGGTGTGTTTGTCGTGGCAACTTGCAATGACCCCTCTGCACTGCCAAGTGAGCTAAAGAGGAAGGGAAGATTTGACGAAAATTTCTTTGTTGATCTGCCTACAGAACCAGAACGGATACAGATTCTAGGGATTCATCTACAACGCTTTGGTATTCACCTGGAATCGGAGTACCTCGAAGCGATCGCTGCCAATACTGCAAAGTTTTCAGGAGCAGAACTGGAAACCCTCGCTTCGGAAGCCGCACTGCTGGCATTCGATGAAGGGCGACCGCAGCAGGTAACGCTTGCTGACCTCGAAGCTTGCCGTCAAACCATTACCCCGCTTGCGATTCAGGACGCTGCGGCAGTTGAGCGGATGCAAGCATGGGCATCTACCGCACGACGGGCTAGTAGCCCTGTGGTTGCAGCGAAAACTCAATCTTTGCGTGCTGCTAAGTTTCGGAATATGAACTGATGAGAAAGCGATTGTCTCCTGATTCTATGGGGGCAATCACTCTTTTTTTTAGTAATTGAGAGCAATCAATTAACATACTTAATAAGGCGAATAAACATGACGACAGACTTAGTTACTTATTACGGGCAGACTCCAACTATTGACCAACTGGTTGATAAATATGGTGTGTATTTAGAGAAGTTGGACAGAGAAACTAAGCTTATGCTCCGAATGGCATTAGCAACTTACATTTTTACATTAGAAAAAGACAGTTCTACTAAGCATACTGTTGCTGAGGCACTTGAGGATGCATTGTCTAATCTGGGCTTATTAGTTTCATATCCATTGTATAAAAACTTGTTTGAGGATGTCTGCTCTGTTTTAAATGGACTAACAACTCTGGAAGCGGAAACATTACTTGAAGCTTTACAGCATCAAATTCGATGGGGCAATGCCCGTCAAGCTGTGAATTGACAGGGTAAGAAAGATGGAAATCTATTTAGTCTTTGTTGACGCAATTCAAAACAGCAATAAATTCTGGGCGGCCATTGTCGAAGATGGGAATTTGACAGTCCAGTGGGGGCGAGTTGGTTATCAAGCGCAAACCAAAGTTCACACATTAGGTAATTATCAAAGAGCCATTACTAAATTTCATAATCTCGTAGCAGAAAAAAAAGGCAAGGGCTACCGTGAAAGTCAGCCAGAGATTGATGCTAGCCGCAGTGTTGTAGACATTAGACGAGCTATTCAATTGTTGAATATTATCCGTCCGGCTGTTGCTCTCCAGAATTTTGGTGATACCTACATATCTGCTCTTAATGAATATCTGAAAATTGTCCCAACACCTTTGGGGATGCAGATAAATTATCACAGAGTTTACCGCACAGTAGCAGACATTGACTATCAGCAAGAATTACTCAATTCTCTGCTAGCGACACCTGCACCACAAGCTGTTGCGGTGGCTGTTGGTCATACTCCAGAATCTACTATAGAACCCAAGGTAGTCAGTCTCAAGACTATCAGCAAGAACTTCTGGCGACATTTATAAACGAATTACCACCAAAATACTTAATAATTTGGTGGTGATTATCTAGTAGTTATTTTCAATATCAAAATGAAACAACCCTGTGCCAACTGTCCTTTTAGAAAATCCATAGCTTACGCGCTTTCTCCTGAAAAAGCGCATGATATTTTGCAAGCAATCACACATGACAAAGCTTTTCACTGTCATAAAACAGTAGATTATTCTGAATCTCACGAAGGTCGAGTTACTGTTGAATCGAAATTGTGTTTTGGTGCAGTTTTATTTTTGGAAAATACTGTGCGTGGCGGTTGTCGTTCAAATGTAATGTTTCGCTTTGGGCTGATAAGTAAAGAATTTGAGCTTAATGATTTACGTAAGGAGGAAAGTGTATACCAGAGTTTTGAGGAATTTTTGGAAGAAGTTGTTATTAGTTTGTTAAAAATTGATCCGACGATAGATTTCAGTCAGGGGAATTTCTACGTTCAAACTGTGCAGCATAATCGTGCGCTCAAGGTGAGAGTGAACTTGCCATAGCCAGCGATCGTTACTGTTGCGATCCAAGTTATGATACTGTTCAATGTAGGGTTCAGTTTGGCTCACAAGCAGATATTCACAAAAGCTAGCAATCGAGCGATATTTTCTGAACTTGTCCCCTCGATCATAAGCTTCAGTGGAGGGCGATAGAACTTCGACAATAAGCATTGGATTGAGAATTTCATCATTGCGATTGCCATTGAACTCTGGTTCACCATTAATAACCATCAAATCAGTATAAGTACCGCATTGATATTCAGGAATCCAAACTCGCAAGTCGCTGTTATACAAACGAAAATCCGTGTCTCTCAATAAAAACCCTAAGTAAATTAAGAAGTTACTGGCGATAGCACTGTGAGATTCCGACCCTCCCGACATAGTAATAATCTCTCCGTTGCGGTATTCATGGCGTTCGGGGTTTGTTTCTTCCATAGCCCGATACTCGTCTAACGTCAGGCGAGTTGTTATTACATTTGGGGGACTGGTTTGAGCAAATACCACAATCAACCTCTTAGATAATTAGCTCTAAAACTATTATCAGCAACAGGAGGAAGAATTGCCAATTTCATGAGAAATTATGATTCAAAGCACATTTACTGGCTTAACGAACAAACTTGAGACTTTCGACACTAGAGCTAAACATATCTGTAAATATGCTCATCACCGTCCGTTCTCGCAGTTTAATATTACCACTGACTGACATCCCCGACTGCAACAAGACATTACGCCCATTAATCGAAATTGACTGTCGCTCCAGGCGCACCTTAGCAGGGAAACGGTAGAAAGGATAAATCTGATCTGGTGGTAGGGCATCATTTCCAATCCATACTAGCTTACCTTTGACATCACCAAATTCACTAAAAGGAAATGAGTCAATCCTCACATCTACTGTCATCCCCTCTTTAACAAAACCAATATCTTTGTTGGTGATGTAAACTTTAGCAATCAGAGCATCATCAGGAACAATTTTGAGAATTGGTTCGCTGGATGTGACTACAAATCCTGGTGTATGTGCCTTAAGTTCAAAAACTGTACCTGAAACAGGGGAATTGATCGACTGATATTGAAGATTCATTTGAGTTTGGCTCAACTGAGAATCATTTTCGGCAATTTTCTTATTATTTTCGACAATCGCTTTAGTAAGCTGAGAATCAATCTCGGAAATTTTTTTGTTATTATCTGCAATTTGGGTGAGCCAATCTTTGCGAGAAATAGCTACAGTTGATTGCAACTTAGCTTGTGCTTGGTTAATAGCAGATTGTAAACGAAACCCTTCTTGGGTAAGCTGGTCAATTTCTGATTGAGCGTTTCTAACTTCCTCTTGTTGCTTGAAATATTGAATTTTGGAAATTGCCCCATCATTCATTAACGGGGTAATATTATCAAGAATACCTCGGTTCATTATTAAAGTGTCTTTAGTAGCAGCCAGCTTAATCTCAGTTTGGTTGAGTTGGCGACTTAATTGGTCAACTTCCAGCTTTGCAGCAGTCACACGCGCATCCAATTCAGAAGAAGCGGATACTAAGCGCTCTTTTTGTTCTATAGAAAGTCCACTGCTAGAACCTGTACCATCTAGTTGGGCACGATATAATCGGTTTTCTGCAACTAGAGTAGCGCGACTTTTGGTCAGGTCAAGCATTTGATTTGAAACTTTAACATCGGTGGCAGTAACTGTAGCCCCACCTGTCATTTGAGATTGATAAAATTGATTTTCTTGAACTAGAGATGAGCGAATTTTCTTTAAAGAGTCAAGTTGAGCATTAGCAGTAGTAGGGTCAAGCCCGATAAGATGTTCGCCAAGTTTAACCTGCTGTCCATCTTCAACATAAATTTCTTTAACTACGCCCCCAACAGGAGCCTGTATTTCTTTAACAGTACCTGTTGGCTCTAACTTCCCAGTAGCGGAAACTGCTTCTTCAATTTTGGCGAAGTTTGCCCAGATAATTGTACCAGTTGTAACAGCTATCAAACCCCAAAGGATAGCGCGTGACCATTTCCGAGATTGTCGAAGAATTACAGGTTGTTCAAATTTGGGGATATAACGGGGAGCAGTATTAGCTGGTCTTGGCTGAATATCGGATGTCTCAGTTGATAACTGTTCCAATTGTTGAACAGAAGTTATTGCTGGATTTTGAGAACTGCCATTGCCATTGTTTGAGTGCTGACCATTCCCATTATTACTATTGCCATTATTAATACTCATAATTATTTAGCTGTTAGCGATTAGCTTTTTATAAATAGTAGTTAGTGATAAGTTTTAGCTATTGTTAGTTTCCAAAATATCTTCTTCTCCTCATCCACTTAAACTTGAGCCTCCTGTTGTTGGTATAGACAGTAATAAAGCCCTGTTAAAGCCATAAGTTCTGCATGAGTCCCCTGTTCTGCAATTCGTCCTTGGCTCATCATCAAAATCACATCGGCATTTTGAATTGTCCCTAGCCTGTGGGTAATGAAAAATACTGTCCTTCCCTTAAATACTTGGGCTAAATTCAAGCACACCTGACGTTCAGTAGCATAGTCAAGTGCGCTCGTAGCTTCATCTAGAATCAACAGTGGTGGATTTTGTAGTACAGTCCGAGCGATCGCTATTCTTTGTCTTTGTCCTCCAGATAAAGCTGAACCCCTCTCTCCGACTCTAGTTTCATAACCCGATGGTAGATTCATGATAAAATCGTGAGCGCAAGCAATCTTAGCAGCTTCCACAATTTCTGATGGTGTAGCATCAGGCATAGTTAGGGCAATATTTTCTTGTACCGTAGTATCAAATAACAGAGTGTCTTGCAACACCATGCCAATTTGTTGACGCAGGGAGTAGAGTTCTACCTTATTAATGTCATAGCCATCAATTTTGATCCGACCAGAGTCTAATTCGTAGAGGCGGGGTAAGAGTTTGGTTAATGTACTTTTCCCAGCACCACTTTGTCCCACAACTCCAACAAACATACCAGCTTCAATATCAAGATGAACATTATTAAGTTGCGGATTGGGACTTTTAGCAAAGCTGAAAGTAACACTTTCATATTGAACTGCACCAACAATAGCTGGCATCGGGATGTTATTACGCCCTGCAATTTCTGTTTCTTGGGGAGTATCGAGAATATCAGCCAAGCGTTCTAGCGATAAAGCAGTTTCTTGGAAATTCTGCCACAATTGAATTAATCTTAACAAAGGACTTGTCACATAACCTGCGATAATGCGGAAAGCAATTAACTGTCCCAATGTTAGTTTTTGCTGCAATACTAGATATGCACCTACCCATAATAAAAGTAAGCTTGATAGTTTATTGAGAAAGTTAGAGAGAGAACTAGCAGTATTGCTTGTTAGAACATTCTCAAAACTAGCACTAATATATTTCCCATAACGAGATTGCCATTGCCAGCGAGAATTGAGTTCAATATTTTGGGCTTTGACAGTTTGGATACCAGATACCACCTCAACTAAATAAGATTGAGTTTCGGCATTGCGTTCGGCTTTAGTTCTAGTTTGGCTGCGAATAATGGGTGCAAATATAAAAGTAATAAGTGCGAATAATGGCACAGTTGCTAATGCTACAATCGTTAGCAGCCAGCTATAGAAAATCATGACTACAATGTAGATAACAGAGAAAATAGCATCTAGAACAACAGTCAGAGCAGTACCAGTCAGAAAAGAGCGAATATTTTCTAATTCGTTGATCCGGCTGGATATTTCTCCAACAGGGCGCTTCTCAAAATAACGTAGCGGTAAACGTAATAGGTGGTCGATAACTTCACTTCCCAAACTTAAATCAATCCGGTTGGTGGTATCGACAAATAAGTTGGTACGTAGCCAAGTAATAATGCCCTCTACTATAGCCATTGCTATGAGCAGAAAACCCAGAACATTGAGAGTATTAATCCCGTTTTGAATGATAACTTTATCAATAATTACTTGGGTAATTAAGGGATTTGCTAGTCCCAATAGTTGTACAAATAATGAAGCAATAAATACTTCAATTAAAACAGTACGATGTTTTTTAATGGCAGGTAGGAACCAACTTAAACCAAATCGCTTTTGAGGAGTTTCTTTAGTTGGTTGTAGCAGAAGTACTTGTCCCTCTTCCCCCCAAGTTTCAGCAAAATCGGCTGGCTTTTTACGGATAATGCCTTGTTCTGGAATGCCAAGAACTAGTTCTTTTTCAGTAGCTTTGTAAAGAATTGCATAGCTATCTTGCCAAGGAATCAAAACTGGTGTGGGTAGTTTAGAGATAGCGACGGCGGGAACATTCACCAGTTGAGATGTCAGTCCCATTAGTTCTGCCAAAGCACCACATAATTGAATAGAAATACTGCCTGTGCGCTCTTTGTTACTAACTAAGGCACGGCGCAAGACATCGCGGCGAAATGGCATTCTGTTGTGTTGCGCTAGCATTTGGAAACAAGCAAGAGTTCCATCCACAGGTCCACGACCAGATATGTGGGGGTATTTGATTTGCGATCGCTCAATTTCTTCTCCTTGTTCTGGGCTTAGGGGGGCAAATGGCGCGTTTGACCAAATTCCAGTGTCGGAGTCAGAGATCAGAGAGTCCGGTAGTTCGGGAGTAAGTGAGAGAGTGGGGTCAGTAAAACCAATTAAGCGAACTGACCCTGTGATATAGGCTTGCGCTTCAGCAGGATTTAGGCGATCGCCAACTACATAGTTAGACCCTTTACTACTAACTAACCACAGCAAGTTAGGGTCTAGCTGTTGAAGCGGTGTTTTGCCAACAGGCAAGTTCAGGATTGTTGCTTGTTTTATTGCAGCAGTAGCCAGTTCTTTGAGATTGTCTGGAATCTTACCTCGACGTTCTAGTTCTGCACCCAACAGGTCAAAAACTTCAACTAAGCTGCAATAGTTACGAAAGGCGTTGGCTATGGTGGGTTCAAGTTCTAGTAAACTTAAGAAATCTGAGGCTTTGAGCGTTAGACAAAGAGTTTCAACTGACGCAATCGCTGTTTCACAGGGTACACCACGTAGCAAACTTGTCCAGCCGATGATTTCTCCTGGTTTTAGTAGTTGCAGGGTATCAGGGGCAGAAGCACCAGGGGCATATCCTAATAAACGGGCTTGCCCCTGGTAAAGAATGGCTACTCTAGCTGGGAGGGTTTCTCTGACCAAAATTGCTTGCCCCATACGGTAACGCAAAGGTTCAAGTTTTGCTGCAATCCGCTCAACACTGGTTATAGAAAGCTGATTAAATGGGTAGATGCTGGCGAGAAATTCTTGAATCGTGGTAGTGCTTTCTATCATCTTATTAACAGGGCTGGGGAATTAGGAGTGGGGGAGCGTGGGAATGTACAATTTTTAAATTTTTGGCGTTGCTGAATCATGGGATAATTTCGCTCAATTTGTGAGAAGTTTTCAATGGTTTCAACCGCCAATTCATCCCGCATTTATGCAACGCCCAATTTTTCCCTCCCGGATTCCCTCTCGGACTCCCACACTCTCTCTCGGACTCCCTCCTCTTCATGTATGGTCAATTGCGCTTTGCTGATTTCTTCGGCTAACCAAGTTTCAAACAGATGATTCAAAAGTGTAGAGCGCATTGCATCATCTAATTGAGCCGGAATTAGCTTTTCGAGTCGCACAATCACAAACCACTCGGACAATTTCATCGGTGGCCATAACTGTCCTGGTTGGGAAATGGTCAGTTTCTGTGCTATTGCTGGATGAGGTTGACTTATAGTCACGGGGCCTAGCATCCCTTGAGTTTGGGCTTCTGCCCCTTGTGAATAAACACTTGCACATTCAGCAAATGTCTGTTCTCCTGCTTTGATGCGAAAGTAGAGTTCTTGGGCAACTTCGGCATCGGATATGCGAATTAGGGAATAAATTACTTTGTCTAGCTGAGGCTTACATTGTAAAAAATAAGATTCTAGCTTTGTCCCCCAAGTTGCTTGCTTTAATTTCTCAATTTTCAGTTCTCGCATAGCAACGGCTTCTAGTTGCTCAAGGCTCATGCTGTAATGCTTTAATACTTTTTCTCTGGCTTCTGGTGTTGTCAGTTGATTGTTTTGGTAGAATTGCTCTATGACAATAGCTTTCTCTTCTATAGTTAATTCAAATGGAGCGATCGCTGTTTCAATCACCAACAAACGGCATAACTGCGGCAGCATTTGGAAACCAGCCAGTAGATGCGGAATTTCTGATTGGGTAATTATCTGGTTGCCAATAGAGAGGTAAGCCATAGGGTGCTGGAAAGTTAGGGTAGAGGAACCTATGTAATAATTTCCCTATCGCATCATGCATTGTAGGTTCTATTTATGACAATGATAAGTACACCTATATTGGACAAAAGAATAGCTATTACATACACTTAGAGATACTTAGAAAAACCTTTAAAAATTAAATTGCCTAGCTATATCAGCTACTTTATCAAAAAAATATACTTAATCTAGTTAGTACTTAAGTAAGTGTTGAAGCAATTTTAGGCATAATTTCGCTGGTGTAAATCTGGATAACAAGAGTATAAAGTTACAAGTGACCGTAAAAAACCTGTCCAGTGTCCATAATGGATAATGCACCAAGAGGTTTCAAATCTACGTCACAATCAATTGGTGCAAAAACTTTTGGATTTTCAGTAACAGTTATTAGGAAAGCATCATGAGTCAAAGCTTAATCACCCAAGAGTTCGGAATTATTATTGCTGCAAAAAATCATAACCCCACGCTTCTCAATCCAGATTTTCTCAAATATAGTGGTATAGTTCCGAGAGAATGGGAATTGGCTGGTCAACCAATATCTACCCAAAACGTATCTCAAGTTGCCTTCACTAACGGTGTTCTTATAGTAGCTGAACCGACGCGAGTCATATTTATAGAAGCTATTGAAGGTAAAGCAGTCGCAGAAATCATAGTTGCAGACATTGCTAAAAAATATGTCCAAACACTACCAAACGTAGAATACGAAGCTGTAGGTCTTAATCCCAGAAGCTACATGAGTTTTGACCAACAGCAAGATGCAGCCCGTCAGTATCTAGCTGAAATGCTACTGTCTCCTGGCCCTTGGCAAGAAGTTGGGACTGCACCTGTACGAGCGACACTAAACTTAGTTTATACTTTGGAGCGCTGCCCATTCTATCTCACTGTCAGTGAAGCAGCATTACGGAATCCAGACGAAACTAGTACTCCAATTGTGTTGTTCAATGGCAGTTTTAGTTATCAAGTAATTGGCGAAACCGTACCAGAACGCCTCAAAAATTTGCACCAACTTATTGATAATTGGCAAGCAGATTTATTAACTTATCAAGATATTATCAATAGCAAGTTTATCACTCAAGTTGCGGCTCACACAACTGTAGTTCCAGATGTATTCTCAATGAATGCCAGTGTAGTAGCCTAATCCAAAAGGTAGAGGATAGTTCAACATCCTACAAGAGCAGAACAGCCTCTACTTAGTTCTGACGATCACAAGAACGACTAGCCTACTGTAACAACAAAGGTGAACACCTAAACTACTTTCGCCCGATTCATCTTTGCTACATATTCCAAAAAATATTAATAATAGGCAGAGTAATTGTCGCCAATATTGGGATTACGTCAATTAGTGGATAATGCACTAATTGACGTAATCTTAAAAATTGGCTGAACCTTTTTAAATACAATTAAAAACTAAAAATAATCAACAATTTACTACTGGTGAGGAGTTAGGTCATGGGTAGTCCTGAAAATGGTGTGAACAACGGTGGTTTAATGCCACCATCTTTATTAGAAAGTGCATCCTTAAGTGCATCCCTAGATGATAATTCTGGTTTAGCCGAATTACAAAAGGCACTGAAATCTTCTTCTAGTAGTTCTGATCCCATCAATTTTGAATTAGGAAAACCCTCTGATTCCAATAACCCTGCAACTATTAGCGATAATCAAAAATCAAATCCAAATCAAATTGCCAACTACACCCCTTCAAGTGGGATTTTTGATAACGGACCATCAATTACCCAACCAGTTGTCGCCAAAACGACTCCCCTGTTAAAAACCAGCAATAAAAATCAAAAATCTGCCACAACTCAAAGCGTAGATTCACTCACAGGTAATACATCCGACGCTTCCCTACTTGGCATCAGCAACCCGACGACCAATATTAGCGCCAATTCTGCCTCTGCACCTCTAAGTGTTCAAACTCAACAAAATACCAGCCAGACTTCGACCCTCCCCTTCGCCATCCGTACAGATGGTACAATCAGCATCAACGGTGGCGGAGATTTTGATGGTGTCCCAACAGACCTCACAGATGATGCCCTAATTTACGCAGCGAAGGGATTTACAATTAATGGCAATCCCACCTTACCCGTACAAAGAAATGCTCAGGGAAACCCCATTCGGGATGCAAATGGCAAACTAATTCTGATCGATAGAGCTGTTACTGTTGCATCAGGATATACCACCATCAACGGGACGAACAACCAATATGCTAATTTAATTCCCCCGCAAGTAGTGGCACAGCAAACAATCACCGTGCCAGCTTACGCAGACATAAAACTTGTTGAACTCAACCGCAGAATACCAGCAGGCACTCCTACTGTCACCTTTAACATTTCCCAAAACCCCATCAACAATGCTAACGATTGGACAAACAAGTTTCCACCTCCTGGTACTACCAGTAATCCGAAAGTTGTCAGAGTCATAGGTGGCGGACTCAACGTTCCTGCCAACGTTAGTTTAAGCAACTATGTCATTACCGTTGACCAAGGAGACATCAACTTTAACGGTAATGGTCAAAATTTTAATAATGTAGTGCTAATTGCTAATAACGGCAATATTAACTTGTCCAATGTCCAGTCCCGCGATTTGTCTGTATTTGCTTCTAGTTCCATAAACATGAACGCGGGAGCCAGATTTGCGGGTTACACCACAATTGCCAATGGTAACAGTAGCGGCAACATTACCTTCAACGGCGCTACTACAACTACGAACACTACCGACAATCTCAAGGTAATATCTGCTGGAGATATCACTTATAATGGTGCATCTGACACCCGTGGTTTGTTTTTGAGTGTTAAGAACTTTACTTTTAATGGCAGTTCAACCTTGTATGGTTCGATTAGTGCTAAAGGAAATATCATTTTCAATGGTCAAGCGACTGTGATTGGTGTCGCTGAATTGATGCCAGATATTACCCCACCTGTAATTAGCGCTACTTTAGCTCGTGATACTGCACCCTTCGGACAAACAAATCAAGATTTTATTACTTTTGACCCTACAATTACGGGAACTGTTACTGACACTAATCCCATACTTGAGTTTCGCGCCGGCTTCAATAATACGCCATCTGCCAACTACATCAGCGTGATTGCCCAACGCAATAGTGATGGCAGCCTTAGCTTTACCCGTTCTCAATTGGAAACTATTAATGGTGGCACTCTAAGCGACGGCATTTACACTCTGCACTTACAAGCCAAAGACTTATATGGCAACCTTTCTGATACCTTTAATCTGACATTCACTCTCGACACAACTACACCTTCCCCCAATAATTTAGATTTACGTACCGTTGATGATAGCGGTTCTAGTAATACTGACAACATCACAAATAAAAATACACCATCCATTACAGGTAATGCAGAAGCTGGTGCAGTTGTTCAACTCTTCAATAATGGGCAAACAATTGGTCAAGCAACAGCTAATAATACTGGTGTATGGCAAATTGTTACTAGCAACCTTACAGATGGTACTTATAATCTCACTGCTACCGCCACTGACATTGCTGGCAATGTCAGCAACTTGAGTGCGCCGATTGCGATCGCGATTGACAGCACATTACCTCTGTTAACGCTAAATACCCCAGTTGATACTGCACCTCTTACTCCAGGAGCTAGATTAACTGGTCGTGTCGATGGTACTGGTTCTGCTGTAACCGCATTGAGCTATCACTTTGATAACTTAGCGTCAGTTACAGTACCATTTAATAATGCTACAGGAGCATTTGACCAGTCTCTGAATTTGACTGGACTTGCTAATGGGGCGCATACACTAACTATTACCGCTACTGATACAGCAGGTAATATCAAAACAACTCAATATCATGTCACGGTAGTTATTGATCAGGATGCACCTGTGATTAGCGCTACCTTAGTGCGAGATACTGCCCCTGGTAACACGACCAATACTGATAAAATTACCTTTGACCCCAGCATTACGGGTACTGTCACCGACGTTAACCAAGTTGTTAGCTTTCGGGCTGGTTTCAACAATACAAATGTTGCCAACTTTGTCAATGTTTTATCTACTAGGCAATCTGATGGTAGTTTTAGCTTTAGCCGCCCGCAATTAGAACAAATCTATGGCGGAACTTTGCCAGATGCCCAACACATACTGTACTTGCAAGCGACAGATTCCTACAGCAATACTTCTAGCGTATTTGCCGTTGCCTTTACCTTGGATAGTATCACACCTGCACCGACTTTAAAATTGTCAACAGCTAGCGATTCGGGATTTAACAATAGCGATCGCCTCACTAACGATGCAACTCCCACAATTGTTGGCACTGCCGAAGTTGGAGCATCTGTACAATTATTCAACAACGGACAGCAAATCGGACAAACTACTGTCAGTGCCGATGGGACTTGGCAAATAACTACATCCTCATTGACAGATGGGATACATTCCTTAAGTGCTGCTGTTACTGACATCGCCGGAAATACTAACACCTCTTTGACATCTCTTGTCGTCACTGTTGATACTGCGCTTCCACAACTGACCCTCGATAAACCTTTGGATCAAACTCCCCTGCGACAAGGAGATAAAATCACAGGGAGCATTAATGGTACAGGTAGTAGTGTAATTTCCTTGAGCTATCGCTTCAATAACCAAAGTGAAATACCTATTGCCTATAATACTGCGGAGGCTTTTGACCAGGAACTAGATTTAACTGGACTTGGGAATGCTAGCCACGTTCTGACGATTGTGGCAATTGATGCAGCTGGTAATTTACTGACGACACAATATAACGTCACTGTTCAGCTAGATGAAGCAGCACCTGTAATAACCGCAGCTTTGACAAATGATACAGCCCCAAGCGATACAACTAACAGCGATCGCATTACTTTTGACCCGGCAATTAGCGGTAATATTGTTGATACTAGCCGTGTAGTTGAATTCCTTGCAGGTTTTGATAATACACAAGTTGCCAATTTTGTCAATGTTTTATCCCAGCTAAATAGCGATGGGACTTTTAGCTTTGACCGCACTCAACTGACAGCAATTTACGGCAGTTCTATCCCTGACGGCGTGCATACCTTACACTTGGTTGCCCAAGATGAATTTGGCAACCTCAGTGAGGTTTACAACTTCACCTTTACACTAGATACAACAACACCTGCACCAAACAATCTCGATCTGCCTGCTAGTAACGATAGCGGCACGAGCAATACTGATAACATTACCAAATACCCATCCTCAAACATTACAGGTAACGCTGAAGCTGGTGCAACCGTCCAACTTGTCAATAGCAATGGCGGACAAATTCTCGGTCAGGCAACTGTCAATGCTAATGGTGTATGGCAAATTACTACCAATAACTTAGCTGACGGTACGTACAATCTCAGTGCTATTGCTAGTGACATTGCTGGGAACCTCAGCAGCATCTCGGCAATAAACATTACCATTGATAGCACTGCACCTACCCTGGCCTTAACAACTCCTGTTGATACAGCACCATTAAAACAAGGGGCGCGTCTAGTTGGCAGTGCCAATGGTACAGGTAGTAGCATTAGTGCTTTGAGCTACAGCTTTGACAATCAAGCCGCAATACCTTTATTTTTCAACCTTGATGGTAGTTTTAACCAACAGCTTGACTTTACAGGAATTGCCAACGGCGATCGCGTTTTGACAATTACTACAACAGACATTGCGGGGAACATTACTACCCAGCAGTATAATGTTACCGTTAATCTCGATTACGAAGCTCCAATTATTACCGCGAACTTAATACGTGACACTGCTCAAGGAGGAAATACCAATAGCGATCGGATTACTTTTGACCCGACAATTGTTGGTACTGTCACCGATGCCAATCGCGTAGTTGAATTGCGAGTTGGGTTGAACGATACGCTTGCTGCCAACTATGTCGATATTACTGCCCAAATTCAACCTGATAGCAGCTTTACTCTCAATCGCACTCAGCTAGAAACCATTTTGGGTAATACTTTAACTGATGGCGTACATACTCTATACTTGGTAGCCAAAGATGAATTTGATAACATTTCACCTGCCTTTGAATATACTTTTACGCTGGATACCAGCACACTTACACCTAGCAATCTAGACCTGACTCCAAATAGCGATCTAGGAGTAAGTAACAGCGACGATATTACTAATGTTAGTAATCCCACCATTACAGGTAACGCTGAAGTGGGGGCAACAATTCAACTTTTCCACTCTGGGCAAGTTTTAGGCACTGCAACAGCTGATAGCACAGGTACTTGGCAAATTGTCACTAGCGAACTCACTGACGGTACATACAATCTCACGGCGGTTGCTACTGATATTGCAGGTAATGTCAGCAATGAGTCTGCACCATTGCAAGTAATTATTGACAAAGTAATACCGCAACTGACTCTTAGCACTCCTGTGGATACTGCACCACTTGCAACAGGAGCCAATCTAACTGGCAGTGTCAATGGTACGGGAAGCGCAGTGGCATCGCTGCGCTATCGCTTTGACAACCTTGAGGAAATTAATGTTGATTTTGACGCTACAGGAGGATTTAACCAACAATTAGATTTGACTGGGCTGAGTCATGGTACTCATGTACTAACACTGATTGCCAGCGATATTGCAGGTAATCTCACAACAGTTACTTATAATATTAAAATTAATAATGATACTATTGCCCCTGTAATTGCTGCGGTTCTAAGCAACGACACTGCACCAGGCGGTACAATTAATAGTGATAAAATTACTGCTGACCCAGCAATTAACGGTACAGTTACTGATATAAGTCGAGTTATCAGTTTCCGGGCAGGATTTAACAACACCCTCGCTGCCAACTTTGTTGATGTTATTGCCCAACTAAACACTGACGGCAGCTTTAGCTTCAACCGCACACAACTCGAAGCAATATACGGTAGTTCTTTGCCAGATGGCGCTCATACCTTGCGCTTAATCGCATCTGACGAATTTGGCAACACTTCAAACGCCTTTAGCTTTACTTTTACGCTGGATACTACTGTCACTCAACCAGTCTTCAATTTAGATGCAGCATCGGATTCAGGTACAGTTGGCGACAAGAAAACCAAATTCGATACAGTCACACTTACAGGTTTAACTGACCCTGGTGTGACTGTCTCCTTGGCTGCAACAAATACTACCATTAGCGCTGATAATACAGGCAAATTTACCTTTACTAACGTTTCTTTAGTCGCAGGCGTTAATTCCTTCACCGTCAAAGCAACGGATATTGCAGGCAACCAACGCACCTATACAACCACCGTCTACCGTTTTAGCGCTCCTACTGCCATTAACCTCACGGCTAACAGCATTGCTGAAAATAGTCCTAATGGTACGGTGATTGGTGAATTGAGCAGTATCGACCCCGATACAAGCGATAGCCATACTTATAGTCTGGTAGATGATGCCCAGGGGCGATTCCAGATTGTAGGCAATTCTTTACAAGTGGCTAATAATACACTTATAAATTACGAGAACCAGAGCCAGCATACTATCGTCGTTCGTAGCACTGACGCTCAAGGTCTAAGCACTACTCAAGAAATTACAGTTAATGTAACCAATGTTAATGAAGCTCCCAGCTTTACTAGTACGCCTATTATTACAACTATTGAATCTGGTAGTACTTATACTTATAATATCACTACCATTGATCCGGATGCTGGTGATACCCGCATTATCACTGCGACTGGAGTTCCCAGTTGGTTAATCTTTACCGATAACGGCGATGGCACTGCTGCCTTAACAGGCACCTCGAATGAAAATCAACTGGGTTTATTTAATATTGCATTTACGGTAAAAGATGGAGGCGGACTTAACACTATACAAAATATTATTCTCGGCAGTCAAATTAGTTTGACTGAAGAAACTGACTTTACAGCAACTCGTAATCTACCTCTAATCATTCCAGCAACGCCTTCTATCCTCAGCTTCAAGATTGATAAGAGTTTTGATATTTCCGATCCTGATGCTATTAACGATGCCTTTGAGGTGGCCTTAGTTGATGCTAATGGGAACTCTCTAGTACACACCATCGCATCTGGTAGAGATGCTTTCTTCAATCTGACAGAAGGGGAAAATGTCGCATTGGGCGCGGGTGCTAATTATAACAGTACTGACCAGACTGTGAGCTTGAATTTGACAGGCGTTAAACCAGGTAATGCCACTCTCATTTTCCGTCTGGTAAACAATGACACCGATACTACTACCAATGTCAGCATTACCGAATTTGCTCTGCAAACTGCACCAGCTAATACACAACCTCCTTTACAGTCGGGTTTTGGTACGCAGCTATCTGCAAACACTACGACATCGCCTAACTTCAACAACTTGACAGATGTCTCTCAAAGTTTCAGTGCAGATTATCACCGCACTAGCTTTAATGCAGATACCCACTTACTATATGCAGACATTGCAATACACAACATTGGCTCTTATAGTGTTGATGCTCCAATGATAGTTGCTGTTAATCACATCAGCGACCCGACTGTTGTTGTACGCAATCCTGATGGCTTTACACCCGAAGGTATTCCCTACTATAACTTTTCCAACTTAGTTGCAGGTGGAAAACTCGATCCAAATGGATTGACTGGTAATCGTAGCTTAGTATTTTTTAACCCAAATCAGGTACAGTTCACTTACGATTTGCAAGTGCTGTCTCAGTTGAACCAGCCACCTGTGATTCAGACCAAGCCAGAAATAGAAGTAATTGCAGGTAAGCCTTATCGTTACGATGTCAGTGCAACCGACCCCAACGGCGATAGCTTGACATACAAACTCTTGGTTGCACCCAATGATATGACTATCAATCCTACAACTGGGTCAATTACTTGGAGTACAACAACTGCTGATATTGGCAACCAAACAGTTTATCTGCAAGTAAATGATGGTCATGGGGGGATAACAGAGCAAAAATATATCTTAGCGGTGCTAAGTGATACTACCCCCAACCGTCCGCCCAGCTTCGTTACAGACCCTGTAGTTGATGCAGCCGTTAACCAGCCCTATATTTACAATTCCTCTTCAGTTGACCCAGATCAAGACCCTTTAACTTACAACTTGATTATTGGGCCAGATGGCATGACTGTAGACCCGATAACTGGGCAGGTGAAATGGACTCCACAGCCAGTATCAACACTTGGTGACACTGTTCTGGCTCAGATTAGCACTCCCGGTGAGGTAGACAAATATACCTTTAGTGCGGTGTCGGGACAGCGAATGTACTTTGACGGACTCAATTTCAATGGTAATACTTACGATTGGAAAATACAGGTTTACAGCCCTAGCAATCGATTAATTGTTAATTCCGATGCTAGTTTTAGCGGGCCGTTTAACATCACCGAAAATGGAAATTACCATCTGATTGTAAAAAAGAATGGGGATCTTACAGGTAACTATGGTTTTAGTTTAATAGACCTTGAACAAACGAGTGCAGTCAACTTTGACCAAAACATTAGCGATCGGCTAAACCCAGGTACTAAGGATAAGCTATATCATTTTTCTGCTACTCAAGGGCAGCGTTTGTACTTCAATAGTATTAGCAGCAACACAAGTCTTGATTGGGTTGTCTATGGTGGAGACAATCAGGTGATTTGGCAATCTGGTTGGAGTGATGTTGAAACAGTACTGCCAAGCGACGGTCTTTACATTTTAGCGCTGCGTGGCAAAGCAGCATTTAGCGACAGTGTTCCTTATACTTTCCAAATTGTTGATGCTCAAACGGTTAATGGAACGTTGAGTGTTGGGAACAATATCACACCGAACATTGTGAATGGTAACATTGTTAAGAAGGGTGAGCAAGATATTTACACCTTCACTGGGACAGCAGGGCAACGAATAGATTTTGATATACTCAAAGATGGTGGGTATTACACAGATACAGCCACTCTCTACAGTCCTAGTGGTATCAAGTACTTAGATAACTACTACCTCAACTATGGCGATGTTTTCCCCTTTACCTTAAACGAAAATGGTACTTACAAGCTGGTGATTGATGCTATAGGGGGAAATACAGGAGCTTACAGCTTTAGTATGCTGGATGTCGCTCAAGCAACGCCAATTAACTTAGATACTGATATCAATGGCACGCTCACTCCCGGCTCCTCAACGCAATTATACCAGTTTAATGGCACTGTCGGACAGCATCTTTACATGAACTCGCTCTTAGGTGCAGCAGGTTATTGGTATATTTATGACTCTGGAAATAATCGTGTTGCTGCGACTGTGCTGGCAAATGACTTTGAACTAACCTTATCTAAAACAGATACTTACACTCTGGTTATACAAGGTGGAGGTAGTCAAGGAACGGATGGCAACACTCCGATTGATTATAAATTCCGCATCATTAATTCTAATACACCTACCACAACCCTAAGTTTTGGTACTAATACCACACCGAATGTTGTCAGCGATTCGATTGTAAAAAAAGGTGATGTTAACACTTATACATTCA
>NZ_JABXKI010000111.1:29487-92419 GCF_017115095.1 Nostoc sp. NMS4
AATGTTGTCAGCGATTCGATTGTAAAAAAAGGTGATGTTAACACTTATACATTCACTGGGACAGCAGGGCAACGATTAGACTTTGATGTACTCAAAGATGGTGGATATTCCACAGATACAGCTACTCTCTACAGTCCTAGTGGTATCAAGTACCTAGATAACTACTACCTCAACTATGGTGATGTTTTCCCCTTTACCTTAAACGAAAATGGCACTTACAAGCTGGTAATTGATGCTATAGGGGGAAATACAGGAGCTTACAGCTTTAGTATGCTGGATGTCGCTCAAGCAACGCCAATTAACTTAGATACTGATATCAATGGCACGCTCACTCCCGGCTCCTCAACGCAATTATACCAGTTTAATGGCACTGTCGGACAGCATCTTTACATGAACTCGCTCTTAGGTGCAGCAGGTTATTGGTATATTTATGACTCTGGAAATAATCGTGTTGCTGCGACTGCGCTGGCAAATGACTTTGAACTAACCTTATCCAAAACAGATACTTACACTCTGGTTGTACAAGGTGGAGGTAGTCAAGGAACCGATAGCAGCACTCCGATTAATTATAAATTCCACATTATTAACTCTAACACACCTACCACAACCGTAAGTTTTGGTACGAATACCACACCGAATGTTGTTAATGACTCAATTATTAAGAAAGGTGATGTCAACACTTATACATTTACGGGTACAGCAGGGCAACGGTTAGACTTTGATGTACTCAAAGATGGTGGATATTACACAGATATAGCCACACTCTATAGTCCTAGCGGCATCACATATTTCAATAGGTATTTAACCGACGGCGATGCCTTCCCCTTCACTTTAAATGAAAACGGCACATACAAGTTAGTAATTGATGCTGTGGGTGGAAATACGAATGCTTATAGCTTCAGTATGCTAGATGTCGGTCAAGCAACGACTATTTCCCTAGATAGTGATGTCACTGGCACGCTGACTCCTAGTTCATCAACACAACTTTATCAGTTTAATGGCAGTGCCGGACAGCACCTCTACATAAATTCGCTGTTGGCTGCATCTGGGAATTTCTACATTTATGACCCTGCTAATAATCGCGTTACTGCTAGCCCCTTAAGTAATGACTTTGAGTTGACCTTATCTAGGACAGACACCTACACTTTACTAGTTCAAGGTGCAGGTAGCCAAGGGACAGATACTAACGCCTCAATTAACTACAGTTTCCATATTTTCGCCGATAACACGCCGATGATACCGTTGAGTCTGGGTAGTAACATCACACCGAATGTTGTCAGTGATTCGATTGTTAAAAAAGGTGATTTAAACACATACACATTCACAGGTACAGCAGGAGAACAGTTGTACTTTGATACTATCAGCAGCGTAGCCAACACTACAGAAGCTAGTCTCTACAGTCCCAGTGGCTTTAAATTGTTTGACCGTCAACTCTCCGATGGAGACTATGGAACTTTCACATTAGTTGAAAGCGGAAATTACAAGCTTGTTATTGATGGGGTAAACGCATCTACCGATCCTTATAGCTTCCGTATAGCAGATGGAAATACTACTACATCTTTAACTTTCTCAACACCTTTCACAAATAGTTTACCAGCAAATCAGGTACAGTTATATCGAATTGAGGGCAGCGCCGGACAGCGCCTCCAGTTCAATAATTTAACTTCTGTGTCGAATGCTGATTGGGTGTTGTACAGCCCTGCTGGGAAAATCTTTGCTTCTGCCAGTTTGAATAATGTAGGAGTTGGTTTTGAGACAGCCTTACCGACGACAGGGGCTTACGTATTGGCAGTGCGGAATTTTGCTAGTAGCGCGGTCAATTTCAATGTCCAGGTAAACGATATTAGCTCTACTTCAGTCACCAATGAGGGTTTTGGTACAATTTACACAGGGACGAGTACAACAACCCCTAGTAAACAAACCCTTACAGCCAATGCAGGTACGCTTGTTTATTTTGATACTCTAGTAGCCAATATTTACTACAGTGGAATTGCTACTCAGTTATTAGATCCGACTGGAAGTCAAGTCTTTTACGTTAATAGTACTTATGACAACGGTATTTTCATGCTACCGATAACTGGTAGCTACACGCTTCAGAATACGACTAACGACAGTTACAAATATCAGCTACTTGATTTGGGAACAGCCACCAATCTGACACTGAATACAAACACTACCGTCAACTTGGGTGCATATCAAACAACTGCCTACAAATTTACGGGTGCGATCGCTCAACAACTATTCTACGACGGCTTGACTGCTAATTCTGGTGTTTCTTGGAAACTGATTTCTCCTAGTGGGCAAACTGTTGTTGACTGGAATGATGCTGGTGGCGATTGGGGTACTGTCCCTGGAAAATTAACCTTCCAAGAAGTTGGTACTTACTATTTACTTTTCTCTAATGGTTCAGCAGGGGCGACTAGTGCTTCTTTCCGCATTTTAGATCGAGCTGGAGCTACGCCTTATACTTTTGATGATACAGTCAGTGGCAATTTTACAGGTAAAGAAAGCTACTCGTATCGCTTCAGTGCTACTCAAGGGCAGTATATCTATATTGACCAGCAGGCAGGCAGTTACACTTATTACGGAAACAACTACTGGAATCTTTACGGACCAGAGGGGCAATACATTACTAGTAGTGAGATATACAACGACAAAGACGTAGTACTACCAGCCACAGGTGACTACTTCCTAATAGAGTCTGGCAACGGAAGCTATGACCCTAACTACAAATTCCGTATCTCCGCACCCAGCTTGCCGATGACTGCCTACACCTTGGGCACCACAGTCAATGGTACAATTACTAAACCTGGAGAAAATGATACTTACACTTTCACTGGTACATTTGGTCAGCAATTATTCTTCGACGCACTCAATACCAATGACCCAGGTTTCACTGTTCGGTTAATTTCTCCTAGTGGTATCGATGTTAGGGATAGTCGTCTTTATCAAGATATTGGCCCTGATAGTGGCTATACCCTTAAAGAATCGGGTACTTACAAGTTAGTCATTGATGGTGATGGAGGCAATACTGGTGATTACAGCTTCCGTCTTTTAAACAAAGCCGATGCTACACCTTATACTCCAAATACTCTAGTAAACGGCACTTTTACAGGCGTAGAAAGTTACGCCTATCGCTTCAGTGCTACTCAAGGGCAGCTTCTTTACCTGTACCAGTTAGAAAACCAGAACTACAACTGGACTCTTTACAGCCCAGAAGGTAAGCCCATCAGCACTCTCAATCCTTACTTTTACTACAACGATCGAGAACTAGTATTACCATTTACAGGTGACTATTTGCTAGTGGAGTCGGGTAACGGGAGCAGCAATCCTAACTACAAATTCCGTATTAGTTTGCCGACTTTCACGACCACTGCTTACACAGTGAGCAGTACGGTCAACGGTACAATTAGCCAGTCGGGAGAAAATGATACTTACACTTTTACTGGCACAGTTGGTCAACAATTATTCTTTGACGGACTAAGTAACTATGATCCAGGCTTCACTGCCCGCTTGATTTCTCCCAGTGGTATTCATGTTAGAGACCTCCGCCTCTATCAGGATTCTGGACCTGATATTGGCTATACCCTTAAAGAATCGGGTACTTACAAGTTAGTCATTGATGGTGATGGAGCCAATACAGGTGATTACAGCTTCCGTCTTTTAGATAAAGCTGATGCTATTTCTTATACCTTAGATACTACTGTCAGTGGAACCTTTACAGGTAGAGAAAGTTATACCTATCACTTTAGCGGGACTCAAGGGCAGTATATTTACATCGATCAGATAGACGACTATAACAATTATAATTGGGGACTTTATGGACCAGGTGGTCAATACATTACTGGTCCTAATATCTACTCTTATTATAAAGATCAAGAACTAGCGTTACCATCAACAGGTGACTATTTTTTAGTGGAATCAAGTAATGGGATTAGTAATCCTAATTATACATTCCGTATCTCTGCACCATCTCTGCCAATAACTGCTTACACCTTGGGCAACACGGTTAACGGTACAATTAGCAAACCTGGAGAAAATGATACTTACACTTTCACTGGTACATTTGGTCAACAATTATTCTTTGACGGACTTAATTACAATGACCCAGGTTTCACTATCCGGCTGATTTCTCCCAGTGGTATTGATGTTAAGGATGGTCGTCTTTATCAGGATTTTGGCCCTGATAGTGCCTACACTCTCAAAGAGTCGGGTACTTACAAGTTAATAATTGATGGTGATGGAGCCAATACAGGCGATTACAGCTTCCGTCTTTTAGATAAAGCCGATGCTACTCCTTATACCTTAGATACCACGGTCAGTGGTACATTTACAGGTAGAGAAAGCTATACCTATCGCTTTAGTGGGACTCAAGGACAGTATCTTTACATCGACCAGCAGGCGGGAGATTACTATAATTACTGGAATCTCTATGGACCAGGTGGTCAGTATATTACTAGCAATTATATTCTCGCTGACCAAGAACTAGCGCTGCCATCTACAGGCGATTATTTTCTGGTAGAGTCAGGTAACGGCGCTGGCAATCCCAATTACAAATTCCGTATTGCCACCCCATCTCTGCCAATAACTGCTTACACCTTGGGTAGCACTGTTAACGGTACAATTAGCAAGCCTGGAGAAAATGATACTTACACTTTCACTGGTACATTCGGTCAGCAATTATTCTTTGACGGACTTAATTACAATGACCCAGGCTTTATTGTCCGTCTAATTTCTCCCAGTGGTATTGATGTTAAGGATGGTCGTCTTTATCAGGATTTTGGCCCTGATAGTGCCTACACTCTCAAAGAGTCGGGTACTTACAAGTTAATAATTGATGGTGATGGAGTCAATACAGGCGATTACAGCTTCCGTCTTTTAGATAAAGCTGATGCTATTTCTTATACCTTAGATACTACTGTCAGTGGAACCTTTACAGGTAGAGAAAGTTATACCTATCACTTTAGCGGGACTCAAGGGCAGTATATTTACATCGATCAGCAAGCAGGGGATTACTATAATTACTGGAATCTCTATGGCCCAGGTGGTCAGTATATTACTAGCAATTATATTCTCGCTGACCAAGAACTAGCGCTCCCATCTACAGGCGACTATTTTCTGGTAGAGTCAGGTAACAGTGCTGGCAATCCCAATTATAAATTCCGCATTGCCACGCCATCTCTGCCGACCACTGCTTATACTTTGGGAAGCACTGTCAGTAGTAACCTGATTGAGAAGGGTGAATCCGACACGTATACCTTCACTGCTCGCTCTGGTCAACGTCTATACTGGGATCGATTAGCAGGTGTGGCTCAAATTACAGCCAAACTCTACAGTCCCAGTGGCGTAGTAGTTGCCGATGGTAACTTGGCTAACGATATTGCTCCTTTCTTCTTGCGTGAATCCGGCAATTACCGTTTGGTCATTGATGGTACTGGTGAAACCACTGGCGATTATAGTTTCCGCTTAGTAGATATTGATGCTGGACCAACTCTCACTTTAGATACCTCTGTTTCTGCTATTCTCGATCCTGGTACGGAAACTGACTTTTATCAATTCACTGGTACCTCAGGAGAACGTCTTTACTTCCACTTAGGAGCGACAAATTGGCCTTATGGTCTAGCTGACTGGGTACTGTATGGAGCGGATAATCAAGCGATCGCTGCACCCAATTATTCTAGCCCCGATTTCAGTATTATCCTGCCAACTGCTGGCACTTATGTTTTGGGAGTACGTGGTTATGGGGCTGCGTCTCTGGGCTACAGCTTCACGGCTTATACAGATCCGATTTCTACCACAAGTTTAGCTTTGGGCGCCACAGTAACATCTGCCCTGAGTAAGCCGGGTGAAAGGGATGATTATACCTTTATAGGTACAGTTGGTCAACACTTGTTCTTAGATGCCTTGGTTGGTAGCAGTAGCATCCATGCTAAGTTAATTGCGCCTAACGGAGTTCAATTATTCGACAACACTCTTGATCGGGATGGGACACCAATCATACTTACTGATTCGGGGACTTATCGCTTGGCAATTGATGGCGATAGGGCAACCACAGGTAATTACAGTTTCCGTTTTTCTGACATGGCGGCAGCCACAGCTTTGAGTGTGGGCACGACTACCAACGGTAGCCTGATGGGAAATAGCGTTAACTTTTACTCTTACAGTGGCAAAGCCGGACAAGCACTTAACTTTAATCTGGGTAGTACAACTTGGAATGGTGCTAACTGGGTACTTTACGATGCTAGTGGTGCAGTTTTGGCAGCCCCCAATGCTAGTAGTCCTAATTTCCAGGTGACTTTGGCTGCTAACAGTGTGTACACTTTGGCGATTGTAGGTAGCAGTAGCAATCCTGTCAATTACAGCTTCACCGTGACAGATAATTCTGCTGCTGCAACAACCAATTCTGGTTTTGGTACATTGCAGACTCTGTCTGTTAATGCTAATCAAGATTATAACTTCACTGCCTCTGCGGGCACGATTTTGCTGTACAATGGCACAGATGAGCAAAATCGAAATAGTGGTAATTACTATCTCGGGGTGCGGTTGCTGAATCCAGATGGTACTTATGTTTTCAATGGACAAGATCCAAGGTATGGTACTGCACCAATAGTATTGACTCAAAGTGGTGATTACAAACTGCAAGTGTACGGTGGCTTTAGTGGTACCACTATAGCCACCTTCCAGTTGTTGCAACTGCCGAAGACTTTGGGACCTGGAACCAACTACCTACAAATGGATAGCCCCGTTACTGGTACCCTTAATCATGCTGAGGCTAAAGTTTACACCTTCCAAGGGGTCAACGGATTAAAGATTCTACTCAACGGCATGGCTGGAGCTACTAATTATACTTTGTATGATTCCAGTGGTAGGCAAGTCTTTACGCAATATAATCCAGGGGGTTACTATTGGCAGCTACCTGTTTGGGCTGATACTAGCCTTTACACCTTGACGCAAAATGACTTGTATCATTTAGTTGTTAGCAATATATCAGGCGCTGATAATAATCCTTACAGTTTTGAGGTATTAGAAACTGCTAACGTTCAATCTGTTAACTATGGCATACCGATCGCCGATTCACTCACAGATGGACGTTTAGACTCAATCTATAAAATTAAAGCGAATCTTGGAGACAACCTCTTCTTCGACAGTATTGCCACCAATGCCCCGAATGGAAACTACCGATGGAAACTCTACGATCCAGGTAATCAATTACTTTTTAACAACGACATTCGCACTGATGCTTCGGTGACGATCGCTCAAACTGGAGATTACTATCTAGAAATGGAAGGTGGCCCCGATACCAACCAGATTAATTACCAGTTCCGTGTCTTCTCTTATACTCCCACCACTAATACGATCATTACTCCAGGTACAGGGGGTACAAGCAGCAGTGACCCCGATGCTTTGGGTGTATTCTCAGTCCAGCTTGGTGTTAAGGACGGTAAGGGTGGCACTGATGTCCAAAATTACAAGATTCGTGTTGGTGCAGACCCAGAAGATCATAACCCAGTTATCAGCAGTAACCCTGAAACACGCTTTGCTTTAACTGATGATGCATACCGTTATTCAGTAAAAGCAATTGATGCTGACGGTGACAAACTATCTTATCGTTTGGTTAACTCTCCTATCGGTGCGTTAATTAACAAAGATACAGGCGAGTTACTTTGGTTCCCTGACAGTAATGTGGCTGTAGGCGGCAAAGCCAATTTTACAGTTGAAGTATCAGATGAGCGGGGTGGAAAAGACTCTCAATCCTTCAGCGTCGATATTTACCAAAGCTTAGGCACTATCCAAGGTGCAGTCTTCAACGACCTCAACGCCAATGGACTTCTCGACTCCAAACTAATTACTGGTGATAATCCTTCAATTGTATTTGCCATTGACGTTTCCGGTAGTACCATCGCCCCATTCCACGGGAATGGCAAATACAAAGATGTCAAAACCGTTTTAGATGCCGAAAAAGCAGCAATTCAAGCCACAATTGATGCCATCATTGCAATGGGTGGCGGGGACAAGGTAAAAATTAGCTTCATCCCCTTCACCAATGATGGTACTATTCAAGACATGAATCCGGCTGCTCATACCGGACTAGTTACCTACACTACTGCTTTTGCTGACCTCGATAACAACTCCATCCCCGACTATTTACAAATACTCAACAGTTACACATCAGGTGGTAGCAGCAAATTTACTCAAGTCGCCCAGAAAATTGACACCTTAATCAACGTACTACCAGGAACGCCAAATGTTATATATATGTCGGATGGCTACGGCTATCTAGACCCAACAGTGGCAAAAACCCTAGCCAATGACGTTAAGAGTAAAGGCGGAAATCTGAATGCTTTTGCCATTGGTTCTGCATCTACCTATTCAACTTTACAAGAACTTGACCCCAATGCTATTCAAGTTGTCGATATCAACGAATTGACAGACATTTTCTCTGGTTTTGATGACCGCTACGCCAAAGAACCATTCATGAATGGCGTTACCGTCTACCTCGACCAAAATAACAACGGTCAGCTAGAGCCAGGTGAGTCTTATCAAATTACCCAACAAGATAACACCCCCAATAGCTTAGATATCAACAGCAAATACTACTTTAGCTTCAAGAATTTGCTACCTGGTACGTATACAGTCCGCACACTGCTACCTAGCGGCTACACTATGACCTCACCCACAACAAATGTGTGGACTGATACAATTACAGCCGCAGGAGAAACGAATAACAACTTATTTGGCATTACCCAAGCCACCATTGTTCCTCCCAATCAAAATCCTGTTTTCGTCACTACGCCACCTGCTATTACTCTACTAAAAGCCGATCAACAATTGCGTTACAATGCCTTCGCTCGTGACCCAGATGCAAATATTGTTACCTACGACTTAATAACTGCTCCCGAAGGTATGGCTGTAGATGCTCATGATGGCATGGTCGTTTGGTCTCCCACTTCTACCCAAGTTGAAAAATATTACCAAGATTTATACGCTGAACAAGCCCGCCTCACAGCTATTGGTAGAGGTGCTTATGCTCCTACTCACGTAGAATTCAACGTCCTGCTACGTGCAACAGATGGTCAAGGAGGACAAGCACTTCAGTATCTTAAAGTCCAATTAGTACCAAATAATCATCCCCCTGTCTTCACTTCGACATCTCCAAATAATCTCCAGCCGCAAGTAGGTAAACCATTCCAATATCAAACTACTGCCACCGACCCCGACAATGACTCCGTAACCTTTTCCTTGGTAAATCCACCAAGCGGGGCAGTAATTAATGGCAGTACTGGACTGTTGACTTGGACACCCACTGCTAACCAATTGGGCAATCAACAATTCTCCATTCAAGTTCAAGACAGTTTTGGCAATTCTAATTTGCAATCAGTCAACTTGACTGTTGTGAATGCTCATGTTAATCATTCACCAGTATTTACCTCTACACCTCGCACAAGTACAAGAACCCAAAATCCCTATATCTACAATTTACAAGCAACTGACCCAGATAACGACCCCCTTACCTTCAGTTTAGTAAATGCACCTGTGGGTATGACCTTAAATCAAGGAGTTATTGTTTGGCAACCAACGGCTAGTCAATTCGGTAACAATTCAGTTAGCGTGCAAGTCAGTGATGGACAAGGTGGTACTACTACCCAAAACTGGACAATTCAAGTCAGCAATCAACTCTCAAACTTACCTCCCACAATTACTTCTACACCAAGTACCGTTACCTCACTTGGTCGAACCTACATTTACAAGCCTACAGCAATTGACTCAGATGGCGATCGCTTAACATGGAGTCTCGTTTCTGACACTGTGCCACCACCACAAGGTATGGTGATTGATGAGCAAACTGGGACAATTGTTTGGCAACCAACGGCTAATCAAATTGGCGATACCACAGTTAGCGTTCAAGTAACAGATATCTACGGTGCTTACAACGTCCAAGAATTTACAATCCATGTTAACGGCATTAATAGTCCGCCGAAATTTGTCTCTACACCGATTACCATTGCTGGGGTTGGACAAGGTTACAGTTATCAGGCTTTGGCAACTGACCCAGAAAATGATGCCCTAATATTCACTTTAGGTAGTAAACCATCAGGGATGACTATTACCAAAGATGGTTTAATTCAATGGACACCTACCGCAAACCAAGTTGGAAAATACGATATCCAAGTTATTGCCACTGATGATCAAGGTGCTAGCACTAATCAAACCTACACTTTAATTGCTGGTACTACTCCTGTTAATCATCCTCCGGTCATTAGTTCAACTCCTGTATTCTTGGCTGCTGTTGGTCACACGTATAATTACCAAGTTGCTGCCACTGATGCGGACAATAATACTATTACTTATCAGCTGCTTTCGGCTCCAGATGGCATGACTATTGATGCCAATACGGGTTTATTAACTTGGGCTAACCCTGTGATTGGCAGTTATCAAGTGGTTGTTGGTGCTGATGATGGTAATTCTGGTGCAGCCCAAGGTTTTATGCTCACTGCCAAAACCATTACTCCACCGATTATTCAATCTACTACTCCACCAAATAATGCAATTCCTAATACTTTATATCGCTACGATATTATTGCATTTGACCCCCAGGGCGATCGCCTGACTTACTCAATAGATGCCGCTTCCCAAAATTTAGGGATGATTCTTGATAGCCAGGGACGTTTAAGTTGGACACCAAATAATGCCCAAGTTGGCGACCATGCTATCACTCTCACTGTTTCTGACTCGGCTGGTTTTAATACTCAACAAACTTTTAACTTAAATGTCACTCCTGATACTGTTGCTCCCAAGGTGAAACTTATTGCTAGTTATGATCTGATTAACCTCGGAGAATCGATAACGTTCCAAGCACGGGCTACGGATAATACAAAGGTTGCAGGTTTGCAATTGTTGATCAACGGTACTTCTGTGGTGCTGGATGCAAACGGGATGGCAAGGTTTACGCCTACCCAAGCTGGGACGATTACCGCAAAAGCGATCGCCACAGATACGGCTGGTAATGTTGGGCAAGCAACATTCGATGTGGCAGTAATCGATACTAGTGATGTCAGCGCTCCCGATGTCAGTCTTGATTTGGGTGCGATCGCGCAAGGTACAGTTACCGCGCCAGTTGATATTAAAGGTACTGTCAGCGATGATAACCTGGATTACTACACGTTGCTGGTTGCGCCCATTGGCAGTAGCGATTTCAGAGAGATTTTCCGAGGCACAAGCACTGTTAATAATGGTGTGCTGGGTAAATTTGACCCCTCGCTGCTGGAAAATGATTCGTACACTTTGCGGCTGGAAGCTCATGATAAAGGCGGGAATGTCAGCTTTGTAGAAGACACGGTTAATGTTTCTGGCGAATTGAAGCTCGGCAATTTCCGGCTGTCGTTCACGGATTTGTCGATTCCTGTTACTGGTATCCCAATTACCCTAACTCGCACGTATGATTCTTTGACATCGGGTACTACTGATGATTTCGGCTATGGGTGGCGGATGGAATTCAGAGATACTGACTTGCGGACTTCTGTTGGTAAACCCAGTGGAGAAGTTGCGGAACTGGGGGGTCAGAATCCGTTCAAGGATGGCACGAAAGTATACATTACTTTGCCTGGCGGAAAACGGGAAGGGTTTACTTTTAAGCCGACAATTGACTCACTTTCTCAGTTTTTAAGAGGTGCTGGCGGTGTTGATTCTGACCCTAATATATATCACCCCTCGTTTGTGGCTGATGCTGGCATAACCGATACGCTTACCGTTCAAAATACCCGCATCATTCATGGCGCTGGCACTAATCAGTACTACGGGCTAGCTGGCAGTGCCTATAATCCTGCTGATGTTTATTATGGTGGTGTTTATACGCTGACTACGAAAGAGGGCATTATTTACCAGATTGATGCCGCAACGGGCGATTTGTTGACTGTCACGGATACGAATGGTAACACGTTAACCTATACGGATGCGGATATCACTAGCTCGACTGGGCAAAAGATTACCTTTGAGCGGGACGCGCAGGGACGGATTGCGACTGTTACCGATCCCGCAGGTAAGCAAATTCATTACCAGTATAATGCTCAGGGCGATTTGGTGTCCGTCACTGACCGCGAGAACAATACTACACGCATGGAGTATGACCAAGAGCGTAAGCACTACCTCGACAAAATCATCGATCCCTTGGGCAAAACTGGTGTCAGAAACGAGTACGGTGATGATGGACGCTTGAAGAAGATGGTTGATGCCGCAGGTGCATCAGTGCAGTTAGCTTATGATCCCAGTCACTCCACTGAAACGATAACTGACGCACTGGGCCATCCTACCACTTATGAATATGACGAGCGCGGGAATGTAGTCACTGAGATTGACGCTCTTGCTGGCATCATCACTCGCTCTTATGACCAAGACAATAATTTGCTCAAAAAAGTAGACCCAGACGGTGTTTCCACAACTTATACCTATGATAGCAAAGGCAATCCTTTAACTCTGACAGATAAAGATGGAAATGTTACCCATATTACATATAACCAGTATGGCGAAACCCTTAACATCATCTCGCCTACAGGATTGATAGTTTCATCAACTTATGACAAACATGGTAATTTATTATCTAGAACCAACACAGACGGACAAACTACAACCTTTAGCTATGACGGTTTTGGTAGATTAATAAAACAAACAGCACCGGACAATGAAGTATCAACATATACTTATGATGATTTCGGGAATCCCACAGTCTTTACCGATAGTCGCGGCAACCAAGCTATTGCTACTTATGACCTCAATGGTAAAGTCAAAACTCTGTCAATGGTTTTCCCCCAAGAGAACCAAACTTTAAATACCAGCTACACCTACGATAACCAAGGACGTACTACCTCTGTAACAGATCCTCAAGGAAATGTTACCACAACCGAATATGACGCTAAAGGTAATGTCATTGCCACTACAGATATTAAACATAATCGGACTCAGTATTTTTATGACGACAAAGGGCAACAAATTAAAGTTATTCTGCCCGACAATACCCCTAATAACCCAGATGATAACCCTGTAGTTTTAACTGAATACGATGCTGCTGGAAGAGTTATTTCCCAAACATCTGCCACAAAACTGAAAACTCGCTATGTTTATGACGAATTAGGCAGATTGACTGATACTATCTTGCCCGATCTCACTCCTGACAATCCAGATGACAATCCGAAAGAGAAGATAGAATACACTGCGGCAAATCGCGTTCAGGCAAAGATTGATATTTTCGGCACTCGTACAGAATACACCTATGATAATTTGGGTCGAGTCAGTCGAGAAAGAGATTTCTTTGGTAACAGTACTGGTAATGACACTACCTATACTTATAATACTGACGGTCAAGTAACTTCAGTCACCGATGCCAGAAATCGCACAACTTTGATTGCTATTGATGATAAAGGCAGACCGAGCGTAACTACTTACTTTGACGGCACGACATCCAAAGTTACCTATGATGCTTTAGGACGCACCAAGTCGGAAACTAATCAGCTTGGACAGACCACCAACTACGATTATGACGTTTTTGGCAAAGTCGCAGCAATAACCAATCCACTCAATCAGCAAACTCAATTTACCTACAACAGTCGCGGCAGTCTGGTTAAAGTTACTGATGCATTAAACCATTCTACTCAGTACGAGTACGACCAATACAATCGTAAAACCGCAGTCATTAATGCCAATGGCGATCGCGCTGAAACTACTTACGACCAGTTCGGTCAAGTTGCGGCGGTAAAAGATGGCAATCAACATATCACCCAGTACTTCTATGATAATCTGGGCGAACTGACTTCAGTTAAATTAGCTAATCAAGCCACTACCAATTACACTTATGACAATTTAGGTAGATTAACGCAGTTTGAAGATGCTAATCATAATAAAACTACTTATGAATATGATGCTTTCAATCGTCAAGTTGCGACAAATTTACCTTTAGGACAACGTTCTACCACTACTTTCAATAATTTTGCACAAGTAGCCAACACTGAAGATTTCAATGACGATGTTATTACTTATGCTTATGACCAGTACGGACGGCTAGCAAACAAGTCATTCTCTAATCCTCTGGTTGCTACAGTTAGTTATACTTATGACCCCGTTACTTCTCAAGTGAAAACTGTAACTGATGGTCGAGGAGTTACTAGTTATGGATTTGATAGTTATGACAGGGTGAATTTGATTTCTAATCCAGATGGTCGAACGGTTGGTTATACCTATGATGTATTAGGTAATCTTCAGACTTTAACAACCAGTGCTAGTACGGTCAATTATTCTTACGATCTGCTGAATAGGTTAGATACGGTTACATCGGGTGGGCAGTTGGCGAAGTACGGCTATGATGCGGTAGGGAATCTAATTAGTACGACTTTGGCTGATGGTACAACCCAAACCCAGCAGTATGACGCGAGTAATAGACTCAAGTCAATCGAAACTCGTGACGCTTTCGGCGGGGTCTTATCTAGTTATGCTTATACCCTTGATGGGGTGGGCAATCGCACTCAAGTAATAGAGGATACTGGTAGAACTGTTAACTACACTTACGATGAAGTCAATCAATTAAAATTTGAGTCGATTACCGATCCAACTCTGGGAAATCGAACTATTAGCTATGATTACGATCTGGTCGGAAATCGCTTAAAGCGTAATGATTCTGATCCCAGCAGTGGATTAACGACGTATGTTTATGACAAGAATAATCGACTAATTTCGCAGACATCTGGAACTAAGGTCACTCAATATACCTATGACAATAATGGTTCCATGTTGACGAATGATGATGGGACTAACTCTGTTGTTTATCAATGGATTAATGATGGTGAAAATCGATTAATTGGGGTAACTACTACTAATGCTAGTGGTTCTTCTCAAAGTAAATATATTTACGATTCTAGCGGTAATAGAGTAGCAAGTATTACCGATGGTGTCAGGAAGAATTATCTCCTCGATCCTAGAGGTTATTCTAAGGTTCTGCAAGAGTATGATGCCAATAGTCAAATTTTGACGAAGTATTTTTACGGGTTGGGTTTAATTAAGTCTGAGAGTGGTAGTGATGAGAAATTCTATCATTCTGATGGTTTGGGTTCCACTCGCTTGTTGACTGATGTTACTGGTCAGGTTACAGATAGGTATGTCTATGATGCTTTTGGGCGGTTAATTGCTCATGCTGGGGGTTCGGGTAATGCTTATCAGTTTGCGGGTGAGCAGAGAGATAACACTGGGTTGGATTATCTCAGAGCTAGATATTATAACTCGGATCTAGGCAGGTTTATCTCAAAGGATGCGTTTGCTGGCCATTTGGCTAGTCCGATTAGTGAAAATGCTTATGTCTATGCCAATGCTAATCCTGTTAATTTTACTGACCCCTCTGGCTACGAATCCTTGGGAGAACTCTCTGCTGCTGAATCGATTAATAGTTTCCTCAGCAGCATTAGTCAGACAGTAATAACAGGCGCTTTGTTTGGAGCCGCTTTTAGTGTGGTTCACCAAGACCTAGAAATTATTGATGGTGCTAGAGATGAACTCTCATTTTATGAAGTTTTACAAAGTACTTATCAAGGCGCTATTTTAGGCCCTTTGTTTACTGCATTTCCTGCTGCTGCTATACCATTTGCTGTGATGGGGATTAAGACTGGTTTTGAGGAAATTCATGATAAGGATCATCCGCGTGTATTGACTGGTATTTTTGATATTGTTGCTTCAATAGCACCTTTCTTGACTAAACAAGGCAGAGAGCCAATTCTTAAGCAAATTGAAGGAATTCTGAATCAAAATAATGTAAAAGTTAGCATCAATCAAGAATCTCCAGAGTCAGTTAGCATCTCTTTCCGTAAAGATGAAGTTAGTGGTTATGATACATGTTTTGTTGCTGGTACCGCAGTCTTGACCCCAGAAGGCGAAAAGCCTATCGAAGAACTGCAAGTCGGGGAGTGGGTAGTCGCTTGTAACCCAGAGTCAGGAGTGATTGAAAATCGGCGAATTTTGCAGCAATTTGAGAGAGAATCTTCTGTTGTTCTGGATATTCAAGTTGCTGGTGAGATAGTTACTTGTACACCTGAGCATCCTTTCTGGGTTCTTAGACAAGGATGGGTAGAAGCAGGAGCATTACAGGCTGGAAGTCAACTTTTAACTAAAGATGGAAAGATTGTTTCTATCAACGCTATTAATTCTAGAGTAGGGAAATTTACTGTCTATAATATTGAAGTTGAGGAACTACATACTTATTTTGTCTCTAGCATTGCAATTCTTGTTCATAATATATGTAACGAATGGGGAGATAACGTAGAGAAATTTACATTATGGCGTGCAGTTAAAGATCCTGAGCTTGGAGACATCACCACTCAAGGTATATTCCGTTCTTCACATCCTGGATGGGGAGAAGTAAAATACTTCTCTGAAACACCAGAAGCTGCGGCAAGCTATGCTAAACAGGCATATCAAGCATGGGAACATGAAGGCCCATACACTATATTGGAAACTAACATCCCGAAAGATTTTATTACACCGGACATGAAAGTGCGTGTAGACGGAAATGTTGACGCAGTAGTTATACCGGAAGAACTCTTTCCATACCTAAATCCTCCAAGTGTTTGGGATTCTATGCCAATTACCCAACTTAGAAAATAAACTCTTATGCTGAAATTAATTGTTGCGGACTCAAATCTTAAATTACTGTCTACTTGGTCTGAAGTTTTCCAAGGAATTTCAGAAGTTCTATTTATGAACATTGACTTTAAAAGCCTTGTAAAATTACCAGAGATTGATGCAGTCTTAGTAAGATGGTTATTTGCTCATGAGAGATATGGTGGTACGCCGCAAATAAACCAGTCTCAGATCCTTAGTACAAATGGAGAAATTGGAATGCCTTCTTGGGTTGTTACAACACCAGCATTTCGTTCTGATACAACACCTTTACCTGAAGAGTATGATTATACTGAATTTAGTCAGGTATTTGAGAGTATTGAGCAATTCAACAAAACAAACAAACAATCTAATATTGAAACATTAGGTTTTGAGTTAAGTTTCCTTTATAGTTTTCGAGGTGAACTACCTTATAAAGAAGCAGAAGCAGTGCGAAAAGCCTATGTTGAACATTGCAGTAGACATTCTAATCTATAATTTTCCGTGTAAATACTAGCTTAGAAAGAGAAAACATTACAATTTTTATTGTTACATAAACAAACATAAATTTATGAATCAGTGGAAGAATGAGACAGATAACTTTTTGATAGTCAAGCCAGTAACAACACTCCAAGAGTTATCAATAAATCTTTGTATAAAGGAGCCTAGTAGCATTAGTTTTAGCTTTGATGCTCTTAAGCAAAATAATATTATTCCAAGTGATTGGGAAGTATCTCATTCGTCATCTGCTACAAATGAGCTTATCCAATTTATTTTTACAAATGGTATAAGGATTATCAATCAGGGTAATTCATTAACTTTCATAGAACCATTCATTAGCCAGAAATCCGCAGGGATGAGAATTGCAAGTATTGCTCACAAATATGTGAATGTATTTTCTCATATTAAATACGAGGCAGTGAATACTAATATCAGAAGCTTTATTGGATTTGAGAGTAGTGTTACAAGTAATAAAGAATTAGTACATCAATATATTGTTACATTACTTTCTCATGAAAAATGTTTCACTTCCGAACTAAAACCTATTACAGTCGTCATTGATTTAGTTTATATCTTCGAGCAGGTTCAACTTTATTTCAAAATTAAGGAAGTTGAACTTAATTTGTCTAATAATCAAGTTTTTCCAAGTCTTCTATTCACTGGTATTATTCCTCACAAAATAGAACTAAATTCTACTCCAGAAAAGTTACAGCTATTACATTTTATTGATTCATGGGAAAAAGATTTAAATGTTTACTTAAAAGTATTAAATAACTTTTTGCACCAACCTTAAATTTCAGATGTTGTTAAAATCGGGAATTTTAGTATTCCATTTTTATGCGTTCGTTAAAAACCAGAGGTAAATATTTCACCCCAAATAGCCGTTTTCTCTAACACATATAACCCTCTTTTGTCACTTTGGGAGAATCCAATCGCTCAAACGGTTACGAGGCTTTAATTTCTACTTTTTGTCTATAAATTTTAGTTTCTATTAGAAAATAAAGCCTCAAACCTAGACTAAATCCAAGTCTCAGAATTTGGCTGAGATTATTGTTTTTCGAGAGTGACAAAAGCTGTTCATGAGCGATCGCCCACTATGGATGAAAGAAACCATTCTGTTTTCTTAGGAGAGGGATAAGTAGGTGGGCAGGAAAATTTATAACTATGTAACGAAAACTTAACCAGAGCCATTAGAATTAAATTTAATACGTTGTGTACTGTAATTGGCTTTTTCTCCCCTAGCTTTAACGCAATCAATCACGGCGTAACGAGTGCTGGAATATGTCAGTAATTGAAATGGTCATCGTTATTCATTCCACTTCACCAACACCCCATTCACAATCGCAATCCCCCATTGCGGAAACTTCACCAGCAGCTTCTTGATCACGATCTGTAAGGCAGGGTCATCATGACAGCATTGTTGGAGGAAGTCAAAACCAGGATTTTCCCCAACCAGAGAAACCATCTTCAGTTTCTCCATTCGCAATAGTCTAGCCTTGGATCTAATGGCGATGTCTTCAGAGGTAAACAACGCCTCACTAGATTTTTGCACCTGATAATTGGCTACAGATATATTCCACTGCTTCTCAAACTTGCTGATGCTTGCCCTCATACTGGCGTAATACTTGCTGTCTAGCAAATATTGAATTACCCACAATGGAGGGCATTCTCCAACGTTTGCTCTATCCAACCATTCAAATATCTCACTTTGATTTAATGACACGGGCGCGGCGGAACAAGTGCCTTCATGATTTACTTTATCCTCATCACCAGAAACCAAGTTTTCAGCCAATAAAGAAGCAGAGGGACGACTCAGTTCTATTTTTTGATGTGCGATCGCTAAACTTGAAGAAAATTCATTTTGTGCGACGGGCGCAGCGGAACAAGTATCTTCATGAGGGAATATCGCTTCAACGCCACAGTCCTGGTTTTCAGTCAGCAACGGAGCAGGTTGACTTGGTGCAGTTTCCACAAGCGTCAGCGATGTACAGTCCATTGCCGTAGGTAATTCTTCAAGTTCTGACGCGCTTTCGATACGTGAAGGCGGCGCGCCCCCCAAGGGCGCGTGAGCCGTTTCCTCAACACGCAGATTTTCTGTTGGCGCGTCAGAACCAACTACCATACCAACAACCTTAGTTGGTTGTTGGTAGGTAGTTAACGGGTTGTTAGAAACGTTGTTAGGATTTTGAAACCCTTGCAAATCCTCACTTTTTTGACCATTCTTTTGGAATGATTCCAAATCAGCGTGGATTTCTTCCACTTTGGGGTAATTTTCATTCCGTCTGGATTGCTTTACTTTCTCCCCGGCGTGGACGGCTTTCTCGTCACAAGAATTGCTTTCTTCAGACGTGGACGATTCCCAATAAAAGCGATTGTAATAACCGTGCAAGTTACGAACACGGTAACTAATCAACCCAGGTCTACCAGAGGGTAAGCGGCCAAACACTTCCTCAAACTGAAATAATCCTTGGGCAGTCAACGCCGCCCCTGCTTTTTGTAATGATTTATAGGTGAGGTTAGTATCGAGTTTATGGGCAGAACCCCCGAACTGTTCAGCCGCCACGCTATCTAACCAAAGCTGCTGCACAGATGGAGGCTGTTGACGAACCCAGTTGATATCCTCAATTGATACCTTGCAATGTGGTCTAATCGATTTATCTTCTGAAGCTTGTTTGCGATCGCTTCGCTGTTTGCTACCACCATTGATTGCTTTTAATGCTGTAGCCATATTTCCTCCTAAATTTTTCCATGACAATGTGAGCGACATTGCACCCATGCCGCGTTTAAGTTTTTTAGCTAGAGGTGAGTTTTATCTACTTTTTCTCACCCTGCCAGAATCGCAACTCATCTCGTGAATACCTATCAGTCTTTTTCGATTGCTCCCTCCAACAATCCCAAGCTACTATCAACTCTTCGCCTAAATCCTCTACAACTTCACCCCTCTCGACATACAAAGTGCGGTAAGGATCAGCATGGGAAACAATAGAGCCGATGCCAATAGTGTCGGGTTGAGAGGATGCGTTCTGTAGAGCCGTAATTAAATTTGTTTCTTCACGGGTCAACTCCGCCCAATAGTCTGCTTTTATCACTTCGTACTCTTGCGCCACTGCCCAATAGTCCTGCCAAGTACACCCAGGCTGTGACAGCACCCGCCGAATATCACTAATCGCTTGGGGCAACATTTCCAATTGTTCGGCTCGGTAGGCGATCGCAGAAGGTGTCGGTTCACTACCTAAAATTAGCGCTGCTGCCTCCAATGCCTGAGTATTGTTCATAGCGCTGGCTAAGTTTTTGAGCGCCATACCCATGAGCCGCAGACATTCCTGGGGATTTTCCTTGGGTGGTTCAACAGCTAGCGATCGCAGATCAATTGTCTTCTCCAGTGCTTGCTTTACCTGCTTATTCAACGCTTTGGTTGCCTGCTGGGTCATCGTATTCCCCCACTGTTGAACCGGATGCTGTTGTACGGCGTGTTCTAATTCCTGAATACGTTGTTGGAGTTGTTGATTCTCAATCTCCAGTTTCCGTAACCCTTCCATTTCATCCAGCCGTTGCTGTAACTGGATATTTTGCTCCCTCTGCTGCTTGTACAGATTTTGCAAGGATTGGATTTGCTCACTTACTTGTTCTTCGGCTCTGGCTGTGGCTTCTGACTGTAGCCCAATTCTTAATTCCTGCTGTAAACGCTCTAGCTCCTGCTGGTGTTGCTCCTTGAGTGCTGCGATCGCCTCAGAGTATTGTGATGGATAACTTGGCTCTGTGGAGAATGGGACACTGTGGGCATCTAAATCAGCATTGTTGATCAACAACCTCTCGCCATCAGCAAAGGTGACAATCTGTTGCCAGCGATTCGGTGCATCTGCCTCAATGGTTCCCTCTTCTCCATATCTTGGATGGGACTGTTGTGAAACTGTGACAATAGCTTTTTGAGGAACCACTGGTTCTTGAATTTTGGGAACCATTGGTTCCTGAATAGACTGCTTTTTGCGTGGAAGTTGAGGAACCACAATATTTGCAGCAGCCGCAAAGTCTGATTCACCAGGAGAGGGGTTATCTTTCAGAGCGATCGCTACAGCTTGTTTTAGTTTCTCTGGTTCCTTGACTAACCGTTGTAGTGGACGAGCCTGACGCTCATTCTTGATGTGTCCCCCCAACTCGCCAACTGCGTCTATGACCTTTTTAGCTCCTAGCAGTTGGTTGATTCGCCGATATCCACCCCAGACGCATAATTCACGCTGGCAGTATTCTTCAAAGTTTTTATAGCCAGCTTGCAGGTAAAGCTGCTGTTCCCGCATCTGGAGGATTTCATCTACCGCTTGCCACTCGAATCGGTCGATGGCGGTGAAGGTTTCCTGGATGCTGGTGTTGAGGTTGCTGTAATCGAGTGCTGTTGTTTGTTCTTTTTCTAGTGTCAGCATATTTCTTGCTCACTATGGTAAATGCTTGAAAGTTGAGGTGTTGCAGTTTAACCAAAATGAACAGGGTAGCTGTAAGATGGATTTTTCCAAAAATGTGTCAGCATTATAGTTAGTTCACTTTGTGGTGAATGATTTGAACGGGCGATCGCATTGCTTTGGTCGGCGGCGATCGCTTTTACTAAGCAGCAAGGGTAATAATTATTCAGGTTGATCATTTCCTGCTCCATGATCAGACTGTCTCACAAGGCAATCCAAGACTGGACTAATACGGTCAAGCGCAGCACTACTTGTTCATTGAAATTTTGTAATCGAGTAACATCCGTTTTTAAGTTTCTCATTTCATTTTTTGCCTAGCTTTTAAAGATAGTTTCATTTTAGCCTATACAAAGGAAATCATTAAAACAATAATTGGTATATAATTTTTATAGGCTAGATGCTAGGCTAGCCTATAGTGATAAATCCTGCCTTTATTTGGCAGGGATCTCATTAACTGCAAAACCCCCGAAGCTATGTTTCAGGGGGTTTTTCTTCATCTTCAATTTCTAAAAACTGGCGAATCCGTTCACGTGATAGCCTGAGTTGCTCCGAGGCGCTTCTCAGGCTGCTAATTCCCCCAGGATTTTCTCAGCACGTTCCTTAAACTCCTCAAGCTCTGCAACTTTCTTCTTGATGTTGTCAATTTCGTCGTCACTTCTTGGCGATATTCCTAAATAACTGTCGATGAACTCTAGTAGAAGCCTGCTAGCAGAAGTCCCACTCGCTTTGGCCTTTTTTAAGAAAGCAATTTTCTTTTCTTCTGGGATGCGAAAGTTCATTTGGGTTTCCCCTTCCGCAAGATTTCTTGGCATAGTATGTCCTTTTCTGCTCAATCATAGCTTTTAGCCTATACCTAATTCTACTCACAAGCCTAGTCCTTGCCTATAAAATAGGACTTCTACTCATTTTGTCTATACTTTAGCCTATACTTAAACTTGACAAAGGAAATCTTTTAGCCTATACTAAAGATAGCAAAACAAAAGACGACCGCTCTAGCCTGAGAAACTTACGCGATCGCCCTTTGTGAAAAACCTAACCCCATGTAGAGGCAGGAGATCCTCATTATGGCGCATTCAACCTATATACAGCAAGCACCCTCAAGCTTCAAGCTAAATCAAACACTAGTTGCCGATGCCCCTCGCAGAGATGAGCAAGCCCTAGCTCAAGCAGAACTGAACAACTACATCGAAACCCAAGCCGAAGTTGTAGCCCCAACCCAAGACCCCCTGACTGCTCGTGATCGTCGGATTATTGGCGAGATTATCGAAGTGGAACCCGAATCCGTCCGTACCATCTGGATAGAAGGCGGGATTACCGTATGGGTGCAGTTCGTGGAAGGTGGACGACTACCATTTGATCGGGACTGGTTCGCAAAAAGAGTTGCAGAGGTTAAAGCGACACTTCTAGAAACTCCATTGGAGCGCAATGAACGCCTCAGCGATGAATTAGAAGAAGCTTGTGTCAATTTCAACCTGTGGCATCCCCAGATTGATTGGTTATCCTTCAGTACTAAACTTTACCGAAATAATCAGCTAGTAGGCTACATCGGTTGCAATCTTGAGGGCTGGTATTCTAGACCCCGCACATACGGCATGAACAGATTCGCATCGAGTGCAGAAGAAGCGATTACGTTTTTGCGAGTCCGATCATCTGTAGCAGCGTAACCACTGACATTAAAAGGGCGATTGCACATCAAGACAATTGTAATCGCCTCTACAGCGTAATAGGTAACAAACATTACAATGGCATACACCACAGAAACTACGCCCTCTCTTCAAGTAGCCGAGTTGGATGATTCACCAGAGAAAATTTTTCTACCGCCAACAGACCCGAATGCAGAGATTATCGAAATCCCTGGTTACACGCTCGTTTACGTCAATGGAGCCTGCCCCAAAAATTATCGAGTGTACAAGGCTCATTCAATGATTGGGGTGATATTTCAGCACATCACCCACTGGTCTAACGCTATGGATCAGATTCGGTACGCTCAAGCAGTAGAAGCAGCAGTTGGGTTGGATGACTTCATGAAAGTAGCAAAGAAATCCAGAGTTACAGATCAAGCCATAGCAGCATAATTAACTTCACCAATTACAACCATGCAACCAACAATCACCATTCCACACGGTTGGAAATACCCTCGTTTTACTTTAGGGCAACGTGCAGAACAAGGACTGATTATCGGCATCAAGTATTACCCAAGCGATAGTCTTTTAGCATACGAATATGGTGAAGGTTGGCGGTACATCGCCATGCCTGATATCAATTCTATTGATGAAGGAAATCACTTAGAGAACGAAATTAAATTACTGACACCACAGGAATTGAGAGCAGAAATTCAGGCTGAAATAGAACAATGTCTACGCCAACTTGAACTGCTTAAGTACGAATTAAAAGCAATTCCTGGAGGCATAGCTAATGGCTAAACTGCCCAAAAACTGCTCTGAACTCACGGCTGCTAGCTTGCTGCTTTTCTTGCGTCGCTATGGTGGTTCTGCTCCTTTACACAGCATTAATTTCTCACGAACAGTAATCCAATCATTACTCGATAGAGAACTAGTACAAGTGCAGAATACCAAACACGGTTTTTTGCTGACAATTACACAAGATTCTGACAAATTGCCGACTAACTAAGCCCATTAACTCACTAAAACAAACACATCAAATACAACACCATCATGGAAACCATCAAAATCAACAACAGCGTTTTTCTCATCCCACCCAGTCAACCTAAACTGCAAGCTAACTGCGCTAAGGAATATGGTCAATTCTTACTCGATTGCCCTCCGAAACTGACGATTCTAGAAGCACAAGCTGGCGGATACCTCAAAGGTAACAAGGCTGATTTTGCGATCGCAATCTCTCGCCCTGACCGTGCCTTGACCATCAACGAGAACTTTACCAACGAACCATTTACCGAACTCTGGGTGATTCCGGTTGCTGGTGGACTCAAAGACCAGTTTAAAGGGCCAGCTTCGATGTTGTTTTGCTTCTTGATGCACCGCCGGAGTAAAGATTCATTCGCCGGACTGTACAATCACTTTGCCCATCGCGCATTTCAGCAATGGTGTGAAGAAGGGATGCCGGGAGATCCGAAAGAGTTTTGTTATCAGGCGATCGCTAGTGTACTGAAAAACTACATCTTCTGTGCTGAATTTCAAAAGGTAGAAGGAGCGCTTGGAACGTATTGGTTTATTCAGTGGAGCTATCGCAATCCTCAGTCTGACTTTGAGAAAGATGCATTGGAGGCTGCCGAAATGATTCGTACTGGTGCTGAGTCTGGCGCAACTTTGCATTGGGTAACAAATGAAACGTATGAACGCTGGGCTAGTAATGCTGTTACAGCACCAGCATTACCCCCGGTTTCGGAGTCAGAGGCACGGGCATCATTGCAAGGGCAAAATCAAACAGCAATGCCGCAAGGTAAAAAGCGGTAATTAGGCACTATAAAGGCGATTCACCTTTGAGTCGCCATTACAAAATATTAATTCTACTTTGATTCAGATGAGAGGAGAGGAGGTTTATTGATGTGTGCTAGATGGGCTGAACAAGAGATAGAAACTCTTCATGAAATGGCAGAAATGTACAGTTTAGAACAAATAGCTTTTCGGCTCAAAAGACGAGGGTATTATCGGACAATATCTGCAATTTCTAGTAAATTGTATGATTTAGGTTACTCCAACCGTCCTCTTCTCGATAATTACAGTTGCAGTGAAATTGCTAAGGCTCTTTGTTTGCATTCAACTACTGTTACTAATTGGGTAAGACAAGGTTGGTTAAAAGCGAAAAAGCGTTCTTTGACTTGTTATCAGGTGAAAAGCCGAGATTTGAAACAGTTTTTTAAGAATCCTCCGCAATCAATAAAAAAGCGGATTGCAGCGATAGATCCGCAAGTTGTTAGGTATTTGGTTGGTTAATCAACTTCGCAAATAGCATAACTCAGTAGTTACAGAGGTTGGATAAATGCTGCTAGGCTTTAAAACTGAATTGAAATTAAACAAAGAACAGCGTACAGCGTTTTTAAAGCATTGTGGCGTGGCAAGACACGCTTGGAATTGGGGGTTAGCTTTGACCAAGCAAATATTAGACTATAATAAAGCTAATCCTACAGAAAAAATTAAGTTTCCTACTGCTTTTGATTTGCATAAATGGTTAGTAGCATTAGTAAAACCTGAATGTCCTTGGTATTACGAATGTTCCAAATCTGCTCCACAACAAGCACTGACAGCATTAAGAATCGCTTGGGATAGATGTTTTAAGAAGGTAGCTGGAGTTCCTAAGTTTAAGAAAAAAGGTAAACGAGATAGTTTTACTTTAGAGGGAACAGTCAAGATTTTAGGTAATAACAAAATTCAAGTTCCTAAAATCGGAGTTTTAAAAACCTATGAGCGATTACCTCAAGTTCAACCTAAGTCAGTCACAATTAGCAGACAAGCAGACAGATGGTTTATTTCATTCAGATTTGAGGTAGAATCAACTCCTACTCCTAAAGCTGTGGAGTTTGTAGGCGTAGACCTTGGTGTTAACCATTTAGCTACATTATCAACTGGTGAAGTATTTGACGGCGCAAAAAGTTACAAGAAATATGAGCAAAAGTTGTCTCGTATGCAATGGCTTAATCGTCGTAAGCAAGTAGGCTCGAATAAGTATAGAAAAGCTCAATTAAAAGTAGCTAGATTACATCGTAAAATAGCCAACATTCGCAAAGACACATTGCACAAAATCACGACCTACATCAGTAAAAACCACGCTGTTATCGGGATTGAGGATTTGAATGTGCGCGGGATGTTAGCAAACGGAAATTTAGCTAAGGCGATCGCGGATATGGGCTTTTATGAGTTCCGCCGTCAACTAACTTACAAGTGTGAACTGTATGGCTCAAAACTTGTAGTAGTTGATAGATTTTACCCCAGCAGTAAAACTTGCTCTGGGTGCGGAACTAAAAAAGAAACTCTCTTGTTAAGTGAACGCAAGTTTCATTGTGAACATTGCAGAGTCACAATTGACCGTGATTTGAACGCTGCAATTAATTTGCGTAAAGCTGTCAGTTAGGCAGTGTTAGCCTGTGGACTGGATAATGCCGACATTACTAGGGTGAAGCAGGAAGTAAACGAAGCTCAAAGTAGATTTGAGTAGGTTTTATATAACGGAATGTGATTGCCACTACAGATATTAAACATAATCGGACTCAGTATTTTTATGACGACAAAGGGCAACAAATTAAAGTTATTCTGCCCGACAATACCCCTAATAACCCAGATGATAACCCTGTAGTTTTAACTGAATACGATGCTGCTGGAAGAGTTATTTCCCAAACATCTGCCACAAAACTGAAAACTCGCTATGTTTATGACGAATTAGGCAGATTGACTGATACTATCTTGCCCGATCTCACTCCTGACAATCCAGATGACAATCCTAGAGAGAAGATAGAATACACCGCAGGCGATCGCATTCAAGCCAAAATTGATATTTTTGGCACTCGTACAGAATACACTTACGATAATTTAGGAAGAATCAGTCGAGAGCGCGATTTCTTTGGTAATCCGATTGGTAATGACACGACTTACACCTACAACACAGGTGGTCAGGTTACTTCTGTCACTGATGCCCGAAATCGCACAACTCAGATCGGGCTTGATGCTCAAGGTCGCTCAAGTGTGAATACATACTTTGACGGTACTACATCCAAAGTTGTATATGACGCTTTAGGACATATCAAGTCGGAAACAAATCAACTGGGACAAGCTACAACCTATGAGTATGATGCCTATGGCAAAGTCTCAGCCATGATTGATGCGCTCAACCAACGTACTGAATTTACTTACAACAGTCGCGGCAGTGTGGTTAAGGTCATAAGTGATCTACATTCGTCAACAAGCTCTGCCCCAGCTGCTCTGTGTATTGCTCCATCTACTCCACTACCTCCAAGCAGACTTGTATTTGCAGCATTTACAATTGCATCAACTTCTAGCTTTGTAATATTACCTAAAATAACTTCCATAAAACTTGAGCTTGGTTAAAAAAATCGAACTTAACATTTTGTTTTAGTAGTTTACAAGGGCGATACTACTCATTCTACCTTACCAGCACTCCATCCACCGCCACAAAACCCCACTGCGGAAACTTCGCCAGCAATTTCTTGATCACGATCATAAGTGCCGGGTCATCACTCCAACACTCCTGCAAAAAGTCAAAACCCGGATTCTCCCCCGAATTATCTGCTACTTTCAGTTTCTGCATACGCCCCGGTCGCGCATTTGCCCTTGCAACAATCGCCTCATGTGACCACTTTTCAGCGCTGGGGACAGATGCGGCGGAACTTTCACCCTCATCAACTGTTTTGATTTCTACACCCGAAACCGAATTTTCAATTAACAACGAAGCGAAATTACTTTGTTCTGCTTGCCCCTGAGTTTGATTTGCGATCGCTGAATTTAGAAATTTTTCATTTTGAGCGACGGACGCGGCGGAATAAGTACCTTCATGAGAGACTGCCGCCTCAACACCACAATTCTGGTTTTCAGCCAACAACGAAGCAGATTCACCTTGTACAGCATCCACAAGCGCCAGCGATGTACAGTCCATTGCCACAGGCAATTCTTCCTCCTTCTCTGACACGCTTTGAACAGACTGAGGCGAAGCGCCCCCCAAGGGCGCGTGAGCCGTCTCCTCCTCATGCAGATTTTGTGTAGGCGTGTCAGAGATACATCTCACAATCTCTTTTGAAGAGATTGTGAGATGTTCTTGAGTAATTCGTGAGGTTTCCTGGAATCCTTGTGCTGACTCACTTTGACCTAAAGTAGATGCTTGATTCAAAGCACTCATTTCTTCAGAGCCAGCATCTATCTCTGAAATCTCAGCATTTGATTCTTGTTTTTCAGCATCTGGTTTTGGTGACGCAGAATTAGCTTTCTCCCAAAATTCCTTCATTCGGCTGCCATGTAAATTCTTCACCATCCACTTCACTGTCTCCCGGCCATCCTGAATCGACTTGTCCGGCTTGAAAATGAACAACCCGCTTTCGGAGAGAATTTTCTTCGCAGAGATAAAAGTACTGTAACCCATCCCAGTAGAAAGAGACATCCACCTAGAACCATAAGGGTCAGCCGTCCAGCATTCCTGCCATAGCTGATTAACTGAAGGCTTTTGCTGCGATGCCCAGAGCATATCTTCGATGGGGATAATCACATGAAGCCGCTTATACGGGGATTCCTTCTTGCTAGCAGCAGACTTTTTGAGCTTAGGACGAGTAATAGTTGCGGTCATTTTACAATCTCCTGTTATGTTGACGCACAGAAATTTCCCCCACTGGAAAGCGGGGCTTAGTACTTCGCATTTGGTTGTCTAAAAAGTCATCAGTACACTGAAAGCCTATTCAGGTTGCCAGAATCGCAACTCATCTCGGAAATACCTGTCAGTCTTTTTTGATTGCTCTTTCCAACAATCCCAGGCAACCACCACTTCCTCGCCCAAATCTTGCACCACCTTGCCCCTCTCCACATACAAAGTGCGGTAAGGATCAGCGTGGGCAACGATAGAACCAAGCCCAATTGTGTCCGGTTCAGAGGATGTGTTTTGGAGTGCGGTAATTAAATCAGTCTCTTGGGTGGTCAATTCTGCGAGATAGTCTGTTTTTATCACCTCATACTCTTGAGCAACACTACAAAACTCCTGCCACGTACATCCAGGTTTAGCTAGCACTGCCCTAATATCACTAACTGCCTGGGGTAGCATTTCCAATTGCTCTGCTCGGTAAGCGATCGCGGATTGTGTAGGTTCACTCCCTAGAATAATTGCCGCAGCTTCGAGCGCTTGAGTATTGTTCATCGCACTAGCGAGATTCTTCAACGCCATGCCCATGAGCCGCAAACATTCTTGTGCATTCTCCTTGGGCGGCTCTTGGGCTAGCGATCGCAAATCAATAGTTTTCTCCAAGGCAAGCTTGACTTGCTTGTTCAAAACTTTGGTCGCTTGGTGGCTCATGGTATTTCCCCATTGTTGAGAAGGACGTTGTTCAACCGCGTTTTCCAATTCTTGGATACGTTGCTGAAGTTGCTGATTCTCAGCCTCCAATTTCCTTAGCCCCTCCATCTCCAAGAGCCGTTGCTGTAATTGGATATTTTCTTCTTTCTGTTGTTTAAAGAGTTGTTGCAGAGATTGGATTTGCTCTTGCACTTGTTCTTCTGCTTTGGCTGTGGACTCTGTTTGCAAACCAATCCTCAATTCCTGGGAAAGTCGCTCTAACTCTTGCTGGTGTTGCTCTTTGAGTGCTGCGATCGCTTCGGTATATTCTGCGGGGTAAGTGCGCCCACTCGATTCGGACACAATTGCGTCATTTAAACCAGTCAAATCAGCATTATCGACGAGTGCTGTTGTCTCTTCTGTGTCTAGTGTCAGCATATCTCTTGCCCACTATATATGGTAAATGCTTGAAAGTTGGGGTGTTGCAGTTTAACCAAAGTGAACTGAGAAGATACTGAAGGGTATTTGCACAAAAATGTGTCAGCATTATAATAAGCTCACTTTGTGATCAACGGATTGAGCAGGCGATCGCATTGCTTTGGTCGGCGGGCGGTCGCTTTTAGCTTTTACGCTGCTTTTAGTAGATCAACTTCTGCACTTTCGCCCAGAATTTTCCTTCTATTCGCTAAAGTCTCTGTTTCTGCTTGAGAATTGAGAGTGACACTTTTTTCTATCCTTAATCTTTTGGGTGGCTCACCTTCCTCAAGCAAGTCTCCAGGCTTACAATTAAGGGCTTCACAGAATCTTGCTGCTGCATCTAATGTGAGTGATTTAACCTTATTTTGTTCAATTTTTTGGATGAACTGAGGACTATAACCAGTCTTTCTAGCTAGGTCATTCTGAGAAAGACCCGCAGCCTCTCTCAATTTTTTTAATGCGATAAACACAATCATCCTCTCCAAATAATACTCCTATTATAGTGGTACTACTATTGGATGTAAACATATAGGACTTACATCTATTGGTATTAGAGTTGCTTATGTGCAACCAATAGTAGTATTACAAATCTCTATCTAAAAGTAACTACTACCCTATTGACTACTACTAATAGGTGTACTAATATTTTATGTATGAGGGTAAGAAAAACGAACCGTCTACACCCGAATGCAATCAAGGGTTCGCAAGCCAAATTACCAAACATTCACTCATTCAACTAACCACAAAACCAAGTGCCACCGGGACTAGCAGCCGTCAGCCAAACTTGTAATGCTCAAGCCAGCGAAGATGATCTCGATGACCTACCAAGTCTTAAAAAACTGGTTATTTAGTGCCATTCGTCTAGAAATCAAAGATTTTACAGCAAAGCTGAATTCATAGAGTGCCTTGTTCCTAACACAGCACTTCCTTACACATCCCCTGATGCTGCTGTCTGCTGTCTTGATAATGCTCTTAGCAACTAACTTTGATGGCTACGCCAAATCTCTTTGAGAGCGTTGTGCTAAACCACAACGTCGTTTGCACACATAACAAAGACGACCGCTACTGTCTGCAAAACTCAGCGATCGCCTTTTCCCCGATTAAGGAGATTTCCATTATGAACTATGCAACACATACACAGCAAGCAATTCCTAGTTCTTCTGTTGATGAGCAAGCTCTAGCCCAAGCAGAACTGTACACCCACCTCGAATCCCAAGCCGAAGCTGTAGCCCCCATCCAAGACCCTCTCACCAGCAGAGATCGCCGCATTATTGGCGAGATTATTCAAGTTGAACCCGAAACAGTGCGTACAATCTGGATCGAAGGCGGAATCACTGTATGGGTGCAGTTCGTGGAAGGCGGACGGCTTCCCTTCGATAGAGATTGGTTTGCTACAAGAGTTGCAGAAGTAAAAGCGACTCTACCAGAAACACCGAGGGAACGTAACGAACGATTAAGCGATGAATTGGAAACAGCCTGCACTGCTTTCGGTCTATACCACGGGGAGATTGACTGGCTCTCGTTCAGCACCAAACTCTACCGAGACGGGCATTTTGTCGGCTTCGTCGGGTGCAATCAACAAGGTTGGTACACTCGACCAAGACAGTACGGGGTAAATCGGGTTGCTGGCAGTGCCAAAGATGTGATTGCATTGTTGGGAGTCCGAGTGGCAGTAGCAGCGTAAGTTGCTGAAAGTGAGAAAGGCGATTGCAGTCCAAGAGAAAAGCAATCGCCTCGACAACGAAATTTAGACAATCCAAATCATCATGGCACACAGACTATGATTACCACACTTTCTCTTCAACAAACGGAATTGGAAGAGTCTTTTGACAAGATATTGCTACCTCCAACCGACCCCAAGGCAGAGGTCATGGAAATCACTGGGTACAAACTCGTGTATGTTAACGGAGCTTGCCCCAGAAATTATCGGGTATACAAGGCACATTCCATGATTGGGGTGATATTTCAGCATATTACACACTGGTCTAACGGAGTGGATTCTCTTCGATATGCCGAGTCGGTTGATGCAGCAATTGGGCTTGATAAATTTATGAAGGTGGCAAGGGTATCAACGACGGCTACAGAACAACCACCCACAAAAGAAGAGTTGTTGGATAAACAATTCGATTCGCTAACTTTTGAGGAGTGGGAACGGTTAAAGAGATACGTTCCAGAAACTAGGGATTTGGTTGCAGCGTAAGGAAACGGGTGGGTCGGGCAAACCCACCTGTGTGGCGAGGAGCAAAACTAAATTATTAGTTTATCCGAATGCAACAACACAATTCATCGAATATACCAATGGAACTGATAGAAATCCTACAAGAATTTAACTCGTGCTACTTAAAGATTCAGGCGATCGCTCAAGATGAAAATTGGCTCAAGTTGCTTGCAGACAAGAAGATTGACCCAGAAGCAGCAACTCACGTAGGCGATACATTGCATTACTTGGGTGAGGTTATGGGGTGTGTCGAAGAAATCGTTGAAATCAAGTTTAATCAGGAATCAAAATCATGAAACTTTATGCAACAAGTATTCCTCAAGCAAAGCCCAAGTTGGGCAACTGTTGTATCGAATAATGCAGGTTTGATTGAGGTAGAAATTAATGATGAAGACCCTGACTTTCACTCAATCATTGAGGAATTAACTATTGAAATTGAGCCAGGAATTGTTGGTGTAAAAGCTAGCGATTTGTGTTTAATGTTCAGCATCGGGATGGTTGATACTAATGAAGAGAATTGACAACCCATATTTCCAAAAATCGACATCTTATGAAATTCACAACTGTATCTGTTAGCTACTCCAGAAAATTCAATCTTGGCGACTATGAATCGCTGGAAATAGGCTGCTCTCTGTGGGCGCAAGTCGAGGATGGGGAAGACGCGGATGGAATAACCCAATTTCTCTATCACCAGGCCAAAGCTTCAGTCAAACTTGCGGCAATGCCTGTGTTAAAAGCCTCAGAGTTTCAGATAAATAAAGCTAAATCTAGCAAAAAAGTGTCTGGTGATATCAATGAAAGCGATTGGTAAAATGCGAGGAGCCGGACAATGCAAGAACTAATCAAAGCTTTAATCAAAGCAAAGGCAGAGTTTAATCCGATTCAAAAGGACGGTACTAATCCTCACTACAAGCGCAAATATGCAACCTTAGATGCTGTCACTCCTGCGCTTGGTAAACATGGATTAGTGATAATTCAAACTACCGAAATCTTTGAAAGTAAAACAACACTGCAAACTCATTTGTTTCATGAATCTGGAGAGCGCATTACCAGCACTTATCCTCTACCCGAAATTAGTGATTCTCAGAAGTTTGGTGCAGCATTAACTTATGCACGACGATATGCGGTTTGTGCAATTTTATCGGTGACGGCAGATGAAGATAATGATGCTGAAGGTGCAACTACTCCTCAAAAGCCTGAACAACCACAGAATAATATTAGACCCCGCAAAGACAATCAACAGTATAGAGTCCAGCAACCAAAACAAGCTGTAACTGTACCATCAATCAGCCCAAAAGATTTGCGAGTCAAAGAAGTTCGTACACTTTTAAATTACCCGTTGGATTTAGTCAAAGAGTGGTTGCATTCTCGAAATGTTACGAGTCCGAGTGAGCTTGATTCTCTTCAAATTGATGAGCTAGTAAAAACTATGTGTTTGGCTTGGGCTGGGAATAAGTTTGGACACCCGAATCATGCTGTTAATTCTTATCAGAAACACGTAATCGATGCTGTATTGCGAGGTGTTTCTGAGATGGAAGCGATTCAAGCATGGATGGAGGGAGCGCTTGCACAATTGCCAGAACTTAATTGAAAAGAGAAATTATACTTCAAACTAGGGGTAGAAAAAAAGATGAATCTTTGTTCAAGAATGGATTTAATTGCATTAACAAATGAACGCTTTCTAGGAGAGTATTATGATTTTATTTTTGATTACGATGGCGGATGGATGATTAAGTTCTTCTATCTGATTAAAGTAAATGTTGCTCTCTGGTTTGGATGGGAGTCACAGCCGGAATATGATGGTTGGCATTGGGGACTGGGGTACTTTGGAGAGGAATACCGAGATGACTGGAATGCCCCAATAGGATCTTGTGATTGGCAAGAAATTTGTACTCCCGTCAGTTTTCTAAGATGGCAATATGGTATCGGCGATAACTCCAATTACTAATCAATAATAGGCTGTTCAGCAAAGGATTAAAAATGGCTAATCTTCCACCAATTAATTCAGTTGTCAAAGTCATTAAAGCACTGACAGAAAAAGACCCAAGATTAGGGCAAACAGGTACAGTAATCCAGTATTCAGGACACGGGATGGTTTGCGTTCATTTCCCAGATATGCCGCCTGGTCAAGGAATTTTTTTCAATCCACATCATTTACAAATCATAGGGTCATAGTCAAGATTATGCCGAGAAAATCCACTTACCCCACCCCTACTGACCAGTCATCACTATGCCTACAATACCTCCGACGCTGTGGAGGTAGCGCACGGTTGTGCAGTATTAAATTTAGCCTGGGAGTGATTCAAACACTGGTCAATCAAAAAAAAGTAAAGATTACGAATACAGGTGCAGGTTTCTATGTTCAATTGGAGGATGTAAAATGACTAATCACAAACAAGTTGTTTACCAATCTCAATTAGACCATAAGAGTAAATTGCTTCTTCGCCGCCGGACTAGGAGAAGATTTAACCCCAAAGTATTCATCGACCGCACCATAGAAACAACTGCAATTATCTCTCTACTTTTTACCGGATTTGCAGGAGTAGGGGCAATGGCTTGCTGGGGAATGGAGATTATTGAAACGAATGCTGACCCCAACATCATCATTTCTGGTTGGGAGCAACAGAAAAATATCTGCCTGGGTGCAATGTTGGTCAGTTTTTCTGCCTTCTTAGGCATTTCTCTAATCGGAGCAAGCTTCAGTATTCAACGAGATAAATTTTAGGGAGAGAAACGGATAATGAAAGAGTACAAAACCAAACATGGCGGCTACAAAATTGAGACTCTCTTGTATTAGTGCAGCAGCAGCAACAATTATTTGTGGATATTTTGGCACTCAATATCTCGGCAGAAATATCATGTACGTTATTAGTGGAGCAATAGCCGGGACTGGGATCACAGCATTCATGGTTGACCGAATTACTGGTCAAAATGAAATTGACCAAGTTATGTTGCGCCGACCTCGATCTTTAAATAGACCCACTAGTTGTATAGGTTGCAAATACTATCACGGGATCTCTTACAACGGCTCCCCTTTAATTTGTTCTGTTCATCCCGAAGGCATTGAGGGCGCGAAATGCCCGGATTGGCAAGGCTTTCAACTATCTAAAGAAGGAGCAATAACATGACGTTAACCCTAGATAATCGCTCTCAAAATAAAGAATCGTCCCTGACGCAAGCATTACGGCAGATACAGCAGTTAAACTCCAAAATTGCTGTGTTGGAGCAGCAGCATCAAGATTACGTGCGTTTGCAACAGAATTTGATTGCTGCCATCGCTGAGATTTGTGTTTCTCCGATGCAGGAAGTAGAGGCGCTGCGGATTCTGATTTATCGGGGAGAGGCAGCTTGTCGGCAGTACTTGCGTTCGCTGTTGGTTAAACAACGTCAGACTTCATAGAGATCAGGCACTGAGTGATTCCGGTTCTGTACGTGATATTTCCAAAACCCGACGTAACCAATATGAAGTTTCAAGAGAAGCAGATTGCTTTTGTTCGGCATCCGACCAAATATTGTCCCAGTGGAATAGCCATCGAGTCAACATCCGACCTAAGTCAACTAACTCACAGGCTCGGTCAATGTCGTCTGCTTTTACCATGTCGGGTACAGTCCACTCAAGAAAGTACCGACTTTCTTTTACCAGAGTCAGCATCAATTCCTGCGATGATACCCCAGTCCACAAGGATTGAATTTGCTCAAGGTGTGCAGCAAGATGATGTAAACGGATAGTTACATCATCTTGTACAAAACTCTGCTCTTTAGAAACAAAATCATTCATTTTTTTGACAATATAACTTATGCTGAAATCTTTTCACTAACAGCTTGATGTATAATTTCTTTCTTTAACGAATCTGCTGCAACTGCTGCAATGGTTTCCCAATCTTCTTGTTTTAACAACACCCCAAGCAGTTCGCGCAGTATTTCTCGATTAGAAATGAATTCTTCACCATAAAGCTGATCATTTTCCAGAGTAGCAAGTATGTATTCTCTTACCTCTGGTGTCGGTAATCTAAACTTTTCAAGTATCCTTTCTTTTGCAGCAATAACTGCAATTTTCGTAGCTGTGCCTAAATTCCAATTATTCAGTAGCAACCGCACTTCTCTATTTAGAGAAATACGCAATGTTGTGAAACGTCCCAAAAGTTCTAGATTGCCCATTAATCCCGCAAATGCTGACCCCCAATCCAATCCAGCCCCAATGTTGCCGCCAACTTTATCCTCAGCTTCAACACTTTTTCTTAAAGATTCTTCATCAAATAATTGACTCATTTAGCTTTACTACCTCATACAGGAGAACGAAAAACTCCATACTCAAAGTAAACTAGATCGTCATAATCTTCATCTTCTCCCACATCAATCATGCCTTGGTTATCATAAAATTCTTCTACTCCCGGTAATGAATGTAACCCTACTCTGCCCTCATAACCTAGCTCTAAACTGCGAGTTCTGGCAAACGCCAAAAATGCAGTTCCAACACCTTTTAATTTTGGCGGACTTTGGATATATGTCCGATTCCAAGGTGCAGTAGCTATACCGTCAATATATACCAAGCGTTTTCCCTCTTCTAGACGAGAACCGTGCATTTGGGTTTCAATCAGTAGCAAACCTTGAGTTTCGTCTTCATATTCAATCGCATAGCCTTCGCGGTTTGCTTGTCTATTAATGACAAACTCCAGTTTAAACTCCCAGTCCCAAAATTTGTCTGATTGGTCGTGCAGGTTCAATTGTTCTTTCCACTTGTTGGCATAATCATCGACGTGCTTTTGCAATAGCTCCACTAAATCTGCTTCCACAATCGTGTTATCTTGACCGCAAATTAGTTCTACTTTTGTTCGCATAGCACCAAAATTACCCATGAACCAATTTTATCAATCCGATCAATCAGCATCATGCTCTGTTTCTTGCAACCAACTTAAAATACTCAGTGCTAATTCCCAGGATTCGCGCCGCTCCCAATTAGGTAAGTGATTCAGTATGCGTGCAAGTAATATTGCTGGGTTTTCTAATTCTCCGCCACGAGCTGCAACACCATCCCTAACGAGCGCCCCCAAAGTGGCAGCTTGATTCCCTTTATAGTCAGGCTGTCTCTTAATTTCATCAACAATCCAGTCCGGTACTGTGATTGTTTTAAATCCTGATTTCGGCATACACAACAGAGAAATAATATAAAGATAGTACGGCAGTTTACGTTATGTTTGCAAATTGTTATACGGTATGGTACGTTAAACAATGGACTACTCCCACAATAGCTTCACAGATAGTAGGAGCGATCGTAGTATGAAAAATATTGGTATTAAGCCAATACATCCTAAAGAATTTAAAAGAGTTCATAATTTCTCGACTTACCAAATGAGTCGTTTGTCAGGTTACTCAGTCGAGGCACTAAAAAACTGGTTAGCTGATGAAAGTAGCTCCAGATTTGTCGAACCAAAGCCGTATATACTTAACCATTTTGGAGCGATTCATAATTACTTATTAAGAAGTTAGTGTTTCCCAAACACTAAGCCATTAGAAAAACCCTCCCCACCAGTCGGTGGTTTTTTTATTATTAGTATTAGCAGTACCGGAATTCAATCGGAACTCAACCGGAACTCAACCGGAACTCAGTCGGAACTCAATCGGAATTCAACCGGAACTCAGTCGGAACTCTAGGAGCCGAAACCATTGCTAATTCAGGGAAGCTGTGTAGTTGAAGAATTGTTAACACGAGAGGAGGCAGCCAGACAATTGGAGCCATCAGTTGGAATTAGACAGTTCCAAAAGTATCTAGACTTAGCTTCTTTATACTTGCCAGAATTTGAAGATTTTCGGGACGAAGATAATGGAGGGCTAAACGGACGAGCGAAGTTGACAAACTGGCACTTACCTGTGCTTCAAAGAATTAGAAGTTACGTTTTAACCAAAGGTTCTTTGAAGAAGGTGGCAATTGAATTAAAAAATCACCCCGAAAAGTTTTCAGGAGCCTAAATGATGATTGTTAAAGAATTTGCACAAGCTCTCAACAAAGTACAAGGATTGGTAGTTGATGAGCTGCGCCGTCAATATCCAGAGCAAAAATGGACGGTCGATTCACAAGTTCCAGAGGAGATTTTAGCTAGATTTCGAGACATTACCAATAGTGAGAAATTACAACCTCAACAATCACCTATAGCAGATATACCCGAAGCCACAATCACCAAAGCTGATGAGGCAATTCAACAAGCCTCATACAAGTTGACTGCGGCTGATAAAGAGACTATTTCTGGTGCTATAGCTGTTCAAAATGAGCAATCTAAGATTTTGGGTGCATCAACTGGTGTCACAGGAGCTTTGTTGTTCATGGAATCCTTGATTGGAGCCAAAGGGACGGTGTTGGATGCCTTTGCTGAACAATCCATGTTGGAAGTTGATAACCAGATTACCGAGATAGATCAGAGTTTGATTAATTTGGCAGAAGAAGCCTCAACAAGACTGGGGGAGTCGATCAGAAAAAAGGAACAACTCAAAGTACGACTCAATTCGTTACGGGAGAGAGTTTCTTCGATGGGGACACAGATCCGATTTTAGAAGCTTATAAAACAGTGGCAGCATTGCTACAGATCCAAAATGAAACTGTTGCCACTGTTGCCCAAATCCGATTACTTCAAGAGCTATTAACTCATCAAAAGAAAAATCAGGATATGGATATTCTCAGTACGGGATTGTTTGCTACTTCAGTTATTGGCGCTTTAGGTGGTAGTGCATATATCGTTAGTAGCGTTGTCGCTACTGGATTAATTGGTAGCGGGATATTCATTCCCTTGGCATTACTTGTTGGTGCAGGATTGACATTTCTGAGACGGGCATCAAAGTAACAGTGATGGGTGAGAGTGTTTCATCCAACTGTTTCACAGCACTGTTTCATGAAACTGTTTCAACGGTTTCATCAGTGTTTCAGGCTCGTGAAACAGCATGAAACAGCATTCCCCCGCGTGAAACATCAAATGTGAAACATGAAACACCAGCTAATTTCTTGCTGGAAAGCCGTTATGAAGGGTAGTGTTTCATCCAACCGTTTCACAAAACTGTTTCACGAAACTGTTTCAACGGTTTCATCAATGTTTCAGGGCGTGAAACAGCATTCCCCCAGCGTGAAACATGAAACACCAGTTAATTCCTTGCTCGAAAACCGTTATGGGTGGGAGTGTTTCATAAAACTGTTTCACAGCAATGTTTCAATGGTTTCATAAGTGTTTCAGGATCGTAAAACATGGGAAAAATTTGTACTAAGAACGCGCTATAGCACAGCAGTTTCATGTATAAAAAACAACTGTACTTAGCTTTGGCTGGTGTTGGCATTTGCATATTGCCTGTAATCATCCCCTTAGTACCCAAGTTGGGGACTTATGCAGAGCTTCAACGGCTAAAAGCCTCAGAAGAACTAGAACGTTCGCGCATAGAAGAACGGGCAAAAACCAGTGATGCCTTGTATGAGGCGGGAGTGATGCCCACAAGTCGCAAGTTGAGAATTACCAATTACTTTGATAGCGCTAAACGCAATCCCAGACCAGACACAACCTTTTATCAAGATGATGAGATTATTGATGTTTTTGACGCAACGGGTAGGTGTATTGGGCGGATTGAAGAAGGAATTTGGAAGTGGAAGCACAAAGCTAAAGGTATTTGTAAAAGCGTTCAAAATATCAAACAAAGTAGGAGTTAGTAATGGGATTAGGTGCAGAAAGTAGTAGTACTAGCAACAGCGATAGTAAACCCAAAGATAAGAAGCGATCGCTTGGTGAAATCATCGATTTTTGTGCCAAGGCTGTAGTGATGATTGTCGGTTTACCCATTAGGGCTGCCGCCGCGATTGTCAATCAGTTTGTTGCTAACGGTGGTGCGGGTCGTGCATTAGTTGGCGGGATTTTATTTATCGGCGGTTCCATAATCAGTGCTGATTCAACTTGGCAATTAATCTTTACTGGGCCGCCTGTTTTACCCTGGTTTGAGCCGGCTTGGAATTGGCTAAATGTGCCGTTTGCACTGTTCAACCCGTTTTTTTACCTTGCATTCATAATTTCTGTAGGCGTTCAGGTAATCGAAGCCCACGCCCTACGCGGTAAGAACCCAGATTCCGCACGACGGGAACTTCAAGACCACATGGTTTATGAGCTTGAAACCAAGCCTAGTGGCAAGATTGACTTGGTAGGTCAACTCTGGGCGGACTACAAAACCGCAGGTATACGCGATCGCTCTAGTGCAGGGCTAGTTGTGATTGCGGTTTGGGCATTCGATATTGTCACCACCTTTGCCGCTCGTAACCCATTTGAATTTACAGCCCCATTCATGATTTTGGGGTGCATCTTATTTAACATCGGCACAATGATGGCAGGTGAAATTGGGTTTGCCATCTGGCGGTTGACCAAAGATTAAAACCAGTGCCGCTCAACAACTCTCTACATTGAGCGGCACTCACTACTTAACAGGGCATTTGTTTTATGCAAAGTAACAATATCCCAAAAATTACAACTAAAGAAACTGAACATTTACGCGAATCATATCCTAGCTTGTCTCACTTGGAAGCTGGAAATATTGCCCAATGGCTGCAAGAGAGAAAAGATGGATTATTTGAAATGGCACGGGCATCTGAGAACGAAGCAGACATGACCCGTGTACTTGGTTTGTTGGCTTCTGGGATAGGAGTGGTTTGTTATGCGGTCAACCCTTTGGCTATAGTTGGTGGTTTAATTGGCGGTGCTGCGTGGCTATGGTTTGTTGTCGAACACTCCAACCGCACTAAAGAAATTGCCCCCTTGCCTTTTGTGCGTGGTAATTTTGTAGACGCTCTAGCTCGTGCTGGAGATTATGATGCTAGGAGCAATTATCAAGCGGATCATCTTGCTAATACCGTTAAATTCCTAGAACGACAATCAGCAGAAGAGTACACCTTTCTTCATGCTGAGTTTGAAAATATTGTCCAATATTTAACCCAAGTTGAACCAGGAAAACGTTTTTATGCTTATCGCTGGATGTTTGGCTGGTTTGGCAAGCTTTTGGGTCGTCAGCTACCTACTTATCAAAGTATGGCTCTCCATTTACAAGATGTGACGATTGACAGTCGGGTGAATTTGTCAGAGATAAGTGCTATTGCACAAGCTCAAACCCAGTTACCACCCACCGTAGATATTAAGCAGTTTCAATCACCGACTGTAGATATTGGGAAGATGAACCAAGCTGCGGAGCTTTCTAGACCCACAGAGTTACAGCCATCTTCCTCTGATGGGCTTGTACCAGACGCTATAATTAATCTCCCTTTGACTAATAGAGCAAACGCAGTCATCGCTGCTTTAACGAAAAGTGGTTTTCAAGTAGAAGATATGATGAGTTCTCAAGTGATAGCGATCGCTGGTACTCAGCGAGGTGGCAAGGGAACCTTAGCAGCAATCTTAGCAACATTATCAACTGCACTTGACCCTGGATTGAATACCCAATACTTTACAGCTGGGGTGGACGTTTACCCCTTTGCTTGCAACTTGACCTCTGCCCTTAAGTACCCGGATCAAGATGCGGATGGGGCTGATGAACTCGTCGCTCGTGATTTATTGAAATTTCTTAAGGGTTTAGATGGAAGCGAACCTTACTCCCATAAAAATTTACTGCTAGTAATTGATGAGGCGATGCGGTTGTTGTCATTGTTGGAGGAGAGCGATCGCACCTGGGCGATTCAATATTTACTTTCTCGCTTCGCTAAGTCTGGTGGTACATTAATTATCGTATTGCATGGTTCTAACCTGACAAGCGTGGTCGGTAAAGCTACGGCTGGACTGGCAGATACCTTTAAGCAATCGGTTAACTTTATTGGCTGTGTAGCTGTTGCGGTTAGCGCTGGTGGTCTACGCAAAATGAATGTCGCTAGTGGAGAATATTTCAAAGCCAACCCTAATAACTTTGGAGAACCTGTTAGTGGTGGCAACTTGGGCATGATTCCCGAATGGCTAAAGACCCATTTGCACCCAGGCAATGGGCAACCAGATCCAGCTAGAACATTACTTCAATTCTTCCCAGAATTAGTTCAACAGCATGAAAAGGCAGTCATACCTACAGGGGAGAAAATTGCACCATCGGACGCAGTTAATCATCTGGAGTCCATTTTTTCAAAGCCTTATCAAGAAGTGGAATTTCTGGAAGTAGAAGAGAGTAGTATTTCTGAGGCTGATTTAGAACAGATTGTGGCGATCGTTGCGGCTACTGCTAGTCCTCCAACTTCTTTTGCAGCTATCAGAAACAGCCGCAAGTGGGGCGACGAGAAAAAGAGTGTTCTTTACTTGAGAAATGCCTTGTCACAATTGATTGACAGTAACCGATTATGCGGAAATGAGAAAGATGGTTTCAGCGTTTTTAATATTAACCAGTAAAATTCGTCACAGTTCCCGTTGAGTTCCCGTTGAGTTCCGGTCGAGTTCCGGTCGAGTTCCGGTATTCTTACATCTTCAAATACGGCTGAAAAATAGAGTCTTTTTATTTCTCCAGCAAGACTTAATTTTTCTAAACATTTTCTGGAATGTCGAAGCATAGGAAGTTTAAAAATGAGTGATAAATTAACCACAGCATTGCAAAAATTAGCCATAAGTCCAGTTAAGCAAGACAGATTGGCTATCGAACGCTTAGAAAAACAGTACGGCGCTTCTTTACTAGAAATTACCAATGAGCTTGAAAATTATGCCATAGTCCATCAATCCATATCGGACGAAAGGGCTAAACCCAAAAATCAGTTGATTATCGTTTGCTGTTATGGCTGTCTTTGGGGTGCAGTTATCGGAATTGCGACGTTGTTTATTAAGCCCGGTGTGACTGTGGCGGCAATTGGGTTGGGTTTTACTGCCGGGGTGTCTGGGAAATTGCTGGTTCAAAAAGGGGAATAAATCAAAGTAGGTGAAGATGGTTTTTAATTGTTTAGCTGAACTCTTAGATTCTTTGGAGTAAATATGTCTTGGTCGAAATCAATTTCCTTAGATGTTGCTAACAAGCTTTTTGACTTAGAAGATTGGAGATCGATCGCAGATTGCAGATTGAGTGTTTTGGTACAAGCCCAGCAGGAAAGTGGACGGAATAAATCTCAAAGACGCTCGTGGAATCGCTTTCCGCGCCGCTTACGTCAATCTCAAATCTTCAAGCTGCATCCAAAAGTAGGTGCAGTCAATCTCAAATCTACAATCGGCAATCTGCAATCCGTTGACGTAATTGGGGTTTCTTTTGAGCAGAATGAATTAGAAGATGGTTGTCTTACCAAGCATGAACATAAGACCATAATCAGACCAACTTTTTGTTTATGGTTTGCAGCACAGTCAACTTGGTTCCCACACGTTGATACTGCAAGCATCCAGAGCCACTTGCAACCAAGTCTCGCCGCATTACCAAGGTGTCATTTAGTTTGACTGTACCAGCGTCTATTCTCTCAAATAAAGCAATCAGAATTGGGAACTTAATCGTACTCGCGGCGGGAAATACTTTGCTGCCACTAATATCCAAATAGTTACCCGTTTCTAAATCCACAAAAAACATCCCTGGCTTGAGGAAACTGTAGCGAGCCATCAATGCATTAATTTGAGATTTTAGTTGTAGTATTTCCTCACCTAAAGGAACTACCCCAGCAAACATAGAAGCTTTACGCTTCGTTGGCTCTCTCTAGGTCGATGGATTGTGCCGCTTGACGAAACGATGCTATCGACGTGAGGCGATTGGAGGGACAATCCCACAAAATGTATTTGAAGCAATCAGGAATATCTACCATTCGCAGCGTTTTTGCACTTCTAAGCAGGTGAATATTTTGATTGTGGCAAGCTTGGAGGTTGTAATTGGGGATTCTGTCGCAAAGATGATGAATGTTATGGTAGCCGATATCGGCGGAAAACCACTTTAAAACGGTGGGTAACTCCAGATAACTGCTGCCCTTAATTGCTCCTTCGAGATAGTCCCACCCTTCAGTCTTGTGGGCGTAAGAGCCATCAAAGTTGTGCTGAACAAAGAAGACGCAGATGAGGATTGCCGCAGCACAAGTTAGCGTGATTGAGTAAACGCTCACGAAAAAACCAAATCCAAGTAAATACCCCAGAAAAATCCAGATGCCGATTACACAAATGTTATTGAACAACAGATGCCAAAATTCAGCCGCAGTGTACCAATTTCTAGACTTATGAGAGGAGATGATTCGAGGTAAATCCATAAAAGGATCTTGCTGCAAGCAAGTCAGTAGATGAGTGATAAAATCATATATTCCGGCAATCAGGGCGAGTCTTGGCTTAATCGCGACATAGAAAAAACCTCCCGGAAAGATCATGAATGGGTGCCTCAGTAATTCATAACGCCTTTGGGCAGATGGACTGAGGCGAGCAAACTCCTCTGTAGAGAGTAATGCACTAGGACCGCGATAGCGTTGCCAATCACCGTTGGTTTTGTGGTGATAGGCATGTCCTCTTGACCACGGATATTGAGGGATCGCGTTGATCACCCCCAGAATAAAACCGATAATTTGATTAACCCTTTTTGAACGAAAGAGTGAATAGTGTCCGCAATCATGCATTAAAGAAAAACAACGCGCTGAAAACAGCGTCATCAAAACTATAGTAGGCGCAAGCAACCAAAAACAAATAGCAGCTGCTTTGTGTGCTAAAAACCATAAAACCACATAAGGCACAACCGTATTCAGAATTTGATAAGTTGCCCGCAAGTCTCTGCTGTTCATGTAAGGACTCAGGACAAAATCCGACTTTTTCACTGCGGTTTCCATTAAATAAAACTTTCTCCTAGCGGCTGAAGTTCTTTTTGGGGTAAGTTGAAATAACTGGTAGCATTGACTTGACAGCGCCGCCTAATGTAGGATAGCGCACCTCGTACAAACGGAGATAGTCGGAATTTGTGAGTCCCATGTAATAATCTATCGCCGCATTTTGGTAGCGAGTAGATTTCGGAATCTTGCTTAATTGTGGTTTGAGCATTGAGGAATAAAGTAAGTATTAGGGCATTAAGCTTGGTTGAAATTCTGACCATCGCTTGCAAACTTGTTCGTAGCAATCGGGTGGAGTAATTTTTAGTTGGTGTAAAAAATTAACCTCAATCTGAGGTTCCGCCTTTAGCACCAGAAGAATATCTTGATGGGGATTGTATGTTGCGACTGCTGAGAAAATTGATGAGATTATAGATGAGTTAAGTGATTGTGATCGCAAGTAAAACCCAATCAGATCCCAGGGGAGAAATTGGAGAGTAAAGGGAACTGTATCAAGACTTGTATTTGTAGGGTGAGTAAGTTTAGTATCCACATCACAAATAACAATTCCCCGCCCAAATGACTGAAATCCCTTCCATCCTGTGTAACCGATTACCAGCAGATTATTATGAATAAAACTATTTTGCCAGTAGCCAAAATTTCCTTGCCAAACACTATTGGATGGTCGCATTAACTTCCTTCTCCAACACCAATGATTCAATGCGAACCTGCTCAAGCTCTCGTCCAATCAATACTAATCGCGTTTGACGGGGTTCCTGGGGTTGCCAAAGATAGTCATAAAAGTAGTCAAATCGATTACCAACACCCTGTAATACCAGACGGATAGCTTTGTTTGGAACTGGTACAAATCCCTTAATTCGATAATTCATAATTCATAATTACGTTTTGTGACGGGGATTTAGCTAGGCTTCAATTTGTTCTGCCTTTAGAACTAGGGGAATCAAACCCCCAAACTTAGTTAAAATCCAAATATTCATAAATAGCTGCGATCGCTACCTAACCAAGCTTGAGGGATTTTGGTTAGCAAAGTTTCTGTGCATGAATTCTGTGCTTCCATTTGCCCGCACAGCCCAGAACATTCCAAATCGACACAATCCTGCACCAAACGCCAAACGCATCAGTAAAAGCGTCGGTACCTCGCGCACAGACTTGATGAAACCAGACAGCCCAAAACGCACTAATCCCTCTGGTCGAGCCACTCCTTGCCAAATCGAATCGAACCAAGAAGGAAGGGTTTCTTGCGTCCAGTCTGCCGTAATTACCTCCCCTTCAACTAATTCTGTCCCTGCCAAAAGCTCGGAAAAGCCTTCAATACTGGAAAAAGCTGGATGAGACCACTGATCGAGGAGTTGCTGCATTACTCGTTTCTCCCAAAAATTTAGCGGCTTTTGGCGGTCATCCTTCTGATTCCAGTCAGCTACAACCAACAGTCCACCAGGCTTTAGCACCCGCATTAATTCTCTAGCAAAAACGGTTTTATCTGGCATGTGGGGGCCTGCTTCGATTGACCAGACCACATCAAAACTGGCATCTGGAAACGACAATGCCATTGCATCATCAACCGCAAACTGGGCGTTTAGCCCAAGGGGTGTTAACTCCTGGGCGCGTTTCACCTGAATAGGACTGATGGTAATCCCTGTGACAGCAAACCCATAATCTCGCGCTAAAATCCGACTGCTGCCCCCAATACCACAGCCAACATCTAAGACGGTACTACCAGGGGGTAATTTTTCTATTCCACCCCATTTAACCATAGAATGTACAAAGTCAGATTTAGCAGCCAGAAAATCCTTTCGTCGTGGCGGCGAACCGTAGTGACCAAGGTGAATGTGTTCTCCCCAATAAAACTCTACGATCCCGTCAAGAGTCCATTGATCGTAGGAATTGGCAACTGTGGATGAGGATTGATACTTGCGGGCAGTTAGGAAATAAGCCGCAATTCCAATTACTAATAGCAGAAAAAAAACAATTACAGAATATAATAAACTTGGCATTTTTTTGAACGATCTTGTACACCTATTTGAGTCGATCCAACGGTTTACTCATTGCTGCTCGTCCTGAATCAGAGGAGTGATTTCGTAACTACCCACGGTCGGCAATCGCAATATAAATCATCCGATACATCGATATTGCAATGTTTTGAACATCTTGAATAATTTTCCCTTGCAGTAGACTGGGCTTGTGTTTGCCTTGAGGAAGAGCCGTTTGTTTAACAAAGGGATGAATAGCAGTAGGAATCTTCCCAGTTCGGTGAAGATAGAATTTCGGCATGATAATTAACTGAACTATTATTTAGTAACTTAGCAATTCCTATGCGTGATTGGGAAGAGTTTTTTGTTGCTGTGACTATATTCCAAGTGATACTCTCATCCTGGAGTGGCGATCGCGATCGCTGCATCTCAAGACACAACTTGTACCGGAAATTAATCGCTTACCCTCTCATAGAAAGTCGTAATCTGTAGCGGATTGATATGTGGAGCTATGAGAACGTAAAGCTGAGTAGTTGTAGAAATTTTCATAAAAATACTTATCTGTGCCTCGCAGATGTACAAAAATTACAAGTCAACTTCGGCGGGCATTCTGACTCACAAGGCAAGCCTTGTTTACATCTGCGGGACAGCGCCGGATTTACACCGGACTTTCCCCGTTTCCTCTAGCGGCTGTTCCCCACTAGAACCGAGATTCATCTGAATACTAACACAACTGCGATTTGCTTGCATAAAAATCAATGGTCAGTCTATACTTGCATTTGCTATTAATCGGGACAAGTCTTATTCTTTACCAAGCGTTTATTTTCTACTCAGCGTTGCGAGGTCGTTTCCTATTACTTAGTAAACATCTTGCAAAAGTAACAAATGCCAAATTATTGGGGCGCATAGTAAAGGTTACTGGGTTTGGGGAAATTCCATCCCTTTACCCTACTTCTGCAATAAGTAATCTTGAGCGTGATTTTCTAAAAGAAGTTTGCAGGTAATAGTCATTTTGGCTCAATAGGTATTTCGGGGAGATGGAATAGAGAGGATTAGACTGCTAACATCCTAACGATTCTACCTGTATATTAACAAACACTTGCAGGCGCTTTGCTAGTTATTAAAAGTATCTAAGCCCAAGAAAATTACCATTTTTTGTAAGGGAGGAATTTACCTGACATAACAATTTTCACGCGTTCGCCTTTTGGGTCTTCTTCCTTGTCTACATTCAAGGTAAAATCAATAGCACTCATAATTCCATCACCAAACTTTTCTTGAACTACATCTTTTAGTGGAAGTCCATACACCTGCATAATTTCATAGAACCGATAAATAAAAGGGTCAGTTGGAACAACAGCATCACTACCTTTTGTCGGATATTTACTCAGCTCTTTAGCATCGTCTATATCAAGCCCTAATGTATCAACTAGTAACTTTGCTTCTTCAGGTGAAGCACTCGCTTGGCGATAAATTACAGAGGCAATCCATACTTCGTTACATTGCAGAACTTCTGCTAATTCTGCAAAAGTCAGCCCCTTGTTTTCTTTGGCTGTTAAAAGTTTTTGGGTAATTTCAGGAATAGACATTTGAACGTAAAACAAGATTGGATTTATACATTAACAAGCATACACTAACTCAACGTATGAAGCTCAAAACCCAGTTTCTGTCTCTTTTTTAAAACTTGGCTAAGATTTTTTTGACCAGAGTAATGTAAGAGCGATTATTTACCGCTCCTTTGCTCCTATTAACTTTTAGCCTGGTGTTAGCTTTAATTCTTTAGATTTACTGGAGTTGACCATTTTCATCAAGTGCTGATTTAGATAACTTTGCGCCGAAATGTACAAACTTTCCCAAATCTCTTGATTGCGGCTGATTTTAGTACCGACTGTATTTCCTGCTGTTTTCTCCGACACTAAGTATTTGCGGAAGTAGTTATTCCACAGGTGTTGGAGAAAATCTTCAGCAAATTCGTTAAACGGCAGAATCCATTTATAGTCCTTGTCTAGAAATACCCGATATGATGCGATTATCGGTAGTGCCAGGTCGGTTGGCGCACCAAACCCAAAAGAGTACTTGCTGTCCGGCAATAACGTCGTTTTACGTATATCAATTGATGCTAAATCGTTCACACCCTTTCTTCTGGGGTTGCTGATATGTTCTTGGATTATTTCGTACAGTCTTTGCTCTATCCACAGAGCATGAGTCAAGAGAGGCAGTAAAGCAGTTAATCTTTCCCTTTCTGCGTCTGTGATGTTAGAGGGAAGACTCATCCCTGCTGGGTGCTTGGTTCGTTTATTGCCATCGGGGTTGTATTTATTTCTGTCGAGGCAGTAAAGGAGCTTGAGCAAATGGGTGACATTGCACTGGGCATTTCTGGGAGCGCCGCTTTGGTTTTGGTAATAGGCAATGCGGAATTTTCTATCTTCCTTCTGTTCTAACTGAGCTAAGTACTGCTTGATGAATTTGTAATCACCTCTGGCGTTGACTTTGGAGCGAGAATCTACTGGCGTTGTAGTATTACTTGCCAGGGCTATGTCTAGTGCTGATTCTTCAGTCAGTCCGATGTGAATCGTAACTTTTACCCTAGCTTCGGTTAAATTGTAGTTGTAATTTTTCGCTTGCTCAAAAGCTAAAACTGTATGCCCTCCGTTGATAATGCCATCACTACCACCCTCTGATGCTTCTAAGACTTCTAGCTCTAGTTCAGTTTTGTTCTTGACAGGCTTAACTTTATTGGCTGACAGAACGATTCCGCTATGACGAGAGAAGAATTTTTCGGGTTCGGTTGTCAGTGAGTCGAAGACTTGTCTGTAGGTCGCACTTTTGCGGTTCGGTTCGCGGATGTTCGGTTCTAGGGGTAGGTCTGTGGGGAATGAGTCTACATGGGCGGTGGCGATGATGCAGTTTGGGTTAGCTTGAAAGTAGTTATCTATTTTGATGTTCCAAGTCTTGGGCATAGTTTGTTTACAATGAAGGGGAATTTCTATGTTAGCGCTGCTATAACCTTAATTATTCTCTTTCTTCACTTAGAATAAGCTACCAAATTAGCCAAATGATAAACATCACCAATCTCGCTGTATTAAACCTGTTATTTATCATGGTGAAAATTTTCTTTAATTTTGTTTCGTTTAGAGATAATATACCTTCTTTTGCTCTTAGGACAGGAACTTATCCACCTATTTCAATAATTCGGTTGCTTCTTTTAATACTTGAATAATTTCCGGTTTCTGAGAACTAATCACATTATTTGGTAAATGCTTGTGATGCGGAAAGGTAGAGATATCAGGAAAATGCGGCGTACTATCATAACGAAAAACCAGGCTATTTCGCTCATCCTGAAAATGGTAGCGATAATCAAGAAATTCCAACTGATTATCTGTAATTACTATAGCTTCGTTTATTTCTAATAAGTGTGTTTGAGCTAAACGCAATCTAATTCTTAAATTAGCCCGAAGGGATGTTAAAATTTCTTCTTCATAACGTTCTACGTAAAGATTTGGACATTGAACAATTGCTTGTTCTACTTGATTTAAATAATCAGATAGAATGTTAGGCAGCATAGTTCAATCTTTGCTCTATTTCTTGACGCAAAACCAGATAATGGCGGTAATCGTTTGCCCATTCTATAAATAGAGCATCATCTGGTAATGTTCCCTGATTATACTGATAAAAAAAATCTTCAGAGTCCATTTTTTGGTGGTTTTCATACACACTGAGTCGCTTTGCAATGGCAACCAAAGCATCTAAGGATGATGTATATTGAATGGTCTGTTTACGCATTTTATCTTTACTTCAAAATCATCATATTTTGATTATAAGTGAGCGCCACTCCAAAATTTCCTCATCGAGCGCTATTAAAATTAGGCCAATTCTCATTAAATAGTAGCTATTGTGGCGTTCCTGTATCGTCACTACTGCTTCCACACAAGGTTGTACCCCCTTTCAACAGTCGCCAGTAGTTTCGATGGCTTGGATGACAGATACGGTGGGAGCAAGATCCCCAACCCCTGCAACAGCCAATCCACAGAAGAGTCAAGGCTGGTCACTTGATGCAACTGCCGTAACCGCTTTTTCCGTTGGCATTCGTCGAACGCAAGTGCGTCTCTGAAAGAGAAGAGAAGGTATTGCCCTTATCTCAAAACAAAAAATCACCCCCCAATACCTTTGCCACTCTCATAGTTCATAGCTCTGGGTTTCCTCTTGCCTATAGGGACTACTTTCGATTGCTTGGGAGGTTGAGGAGGGCGGCATTTCTCGCAATATAGAGGTCTAACTCCAAAGGTTTCTCGTTGTGTGGGTTGTTCACACTGCTTACATACGAAGTTAAAAACGCGAGTATGAATTTCCCGCTTGTGCGCTCTGACAGTGTACTCTCGGACTTGGATTTCTTTGCTTGCCATTGCTTATTGCAATTAGTAACTTTTTGGATCTTAGCCTTTGCTAAGAAGATTTCAATGCTCTGGGTAAACATAATCACCCATTTTGTGAATGGGAATATGGCTACGCCAAAACCAGAGTGAGAGTTGCAACGACCAAACCCAACTGCAACGCCTCACTACATTGAAAAATCACAAACATTTGGAGTTAATCATGGATATCCAAGCTACTCTCACCCTGACGATCCAAGTAGTCGTTATGAGCTTTGTTGCGCTGATGGTTTTCGATTTCATGAATAGTTTGTGGGTTGTACCCTTACCGCCATTCGGATGGCAACTACCAGTTATTGAACAGCCCACAGTTTCCGCAACAGCATCACAACCTACTCCAAGGGCGATCGCATTTGAGAATATTTCCGACCCTTGGACTTTAGAACTACAATCCCCTGACCATTCTGTTCCCACGCCAGCAGCTATAATCCCTTTGCCCAGACTCCGACTACTCCCACCTGCCAAAGTACAACCGACCAAACCCAAGCGGACTAAAGCAAAATCCTCCACGTCTAAGAAATTCGCCTCAACTAGTACTAAGCACCAGTCCACCAAGCCACGCAAGATAACTGGAAAGTACCAAAAAAATTATAGTTAACCCGTCCTTAGCTCAAACAATTGTAGATTGCCGAGAAGATAAGAGAATTGACGATAGCGACGCGGAAAGCGACTGTGCGTAGCGTCTTTTAGATTTATTCCACCCACTTGACTGCTGGGCTTGTACCAAAAACATTCAATCTCCAATCTCCAATCTTCTCGGTCAAACGGCTACGCCAAAGCGAAAGTGATGTATTCATATAATAGATATGGTCAGCCTTATAGCCACGCAAGGAACTCTGTTTGACCTAGAAACAGTTCTGGATTATGGGCAATCAATCCTCAACGTTGCTCAAGAACTCACCAAATCACTGATTGAGCAACGGACTATCTCCACCAGGACAATCCAAGCCCAGATGAATCGCTATTTTCTAGGCACGGCAGCAGAGGGTGCATGGCAGTGGAAAGACGCTTACGAAGCTATTGAAGTGGCGCAAATCTTATATCTGCGTCATCTGGGAATTAAGATTTTATCACAACAACCTCAAGTGGTTGTGCAACAATTAGAAGAATTAACAGCCCTCTGCCCGACCCATACTCGCCGTAGTGAAGAGTCAGTACAGCTTCAGCAATTCTCCACCCCTCTGCCGCTTGCTTATCTGGTAGCCAAAGCAGGATTTATACAAGCTACTGATTTGATTTTGGAGCCAAGTGCCGGAACTGGTTTGTTAGCACAAATGGCTAAACTGCACAGTGCAAGTCTGATGCTCAACGAGCTTGCACCCGATAGAACGAAGATTCTGCGGCGATTATTCCCTGGTACACCATTATTCTCAGTAAACGCGGAACAAATTAACGACTATCTGGTTGGCAAGACTCAGCCCTCAGTTGTGCTGATGAATCCACCTTTCTCTGCATCTCCCAAAATCAACAGTCGCAACCCGGACGCAACTCCTCGCCACATCAACTCGGCATTGCAAAGACTAGCCGACGGTGGACGACTGGTAACAATCACAGCCAACTGGTTTTCTCCCAATAATCCCACTTGGCGCGAGACTTTTGTTAGGTGGCACTCAGAAGCGCGAGTTTTAATGTCAGTCGGGGTTAACGGCAAGGTTTACTCAAAACATGGGACAACTATCGACACTCGGATTACAGTGATCGACAAAGTTCCGGCTGACTCCAGCGAAATCCCTTGTATTACTGAAACTTTGGATCTGCCTGAAATACTGGCATTAATTGAGCAGTTGCCACAGAGGTCTTCGTGGGAACGCTCAGATATCAAAGCTGCTGTGAAGGCAATTGTTGTTCAATTGCCAAAGCGTACTACAGTTGCACAACCAGAAACAGTCTCCTTTCTTCCAGACGACGTAGTAGTGTTGGAGTATGAGGTTATCGAATGGTCTGCTACAGAAGGACTCAAAGATACTTTATATGAAACCTATCGCCCACAACGAATCAGAATTAAAGATGCTTTACCTCATCCCTCACTGCTTTGTGAGAGTGCAGCCCTAGCACTTGTCTCGCCACCACCACCAACTTACAAACCGCATCTTCCTGGCAATATTATCGCACAAGGCTTGTTGTCATCAGCACAGCTTGAGAGCGTTATTTACGCAGGTCAGGCGCACTCAGAATTTTTATCTGGGTCTTATATTGTGGATGATTCATGGGATAATGTGACTGTAGCAGCAAATAGCTCAGAAAATGCTGTAAAATTTCGCCGTGGCTGGTTCTTAGGCGATGGGACGGGTGCAGGGAAAGGAAGACAATGTGCAGGAATCATCCTCGACAACTGGTGTCAGGGGCGAAGAAAAGCAATTTGGGTATCTAAAAGTTCTGCTCTTATTGAGGACGCACGTAGGGACTGGTGTGCGCTCGGAGGTAGTGAGAAAGATATTATCGACCTGGGCAACATCAAGCTAGGCGATCCCATCTCTTTCACCCAAGGCATCTTATTCTGTACCTACTCAACTCTGCGCTCTCAAAAGAACGATAAAAGTCGGCTCAAGCAAATTGTTGAATGGGCAGGCAAGGAATTTGAGGGAGCGATCGCTTTCGACGAATGCCACAGTATGGGCAATGCAATGGCGCAAGAGGGCAAACTGGGCATGGTTGCAGCATCCCAGCAAGGCATTGTTGGGCTGAGGTTGCAAAACGCATTACCGCAGGCACGGGTTGTCTATGTCTCCGCGACTGGAGCGACGAAGGTTTCCAACCTATCTTACACAAATCGTCTAGGGCTTTGGCAAACCGGCGATTTTCCGTTTAGCTCCCGTGAGGATTTTGTGGAATCCATTGAGGGCGGTGGTATCGCTGCGATGGAAGTGGTCGCCAGGGATCTCAAGGCTTTGGGACTGTATTTGGCGCGATCGCTTTCATTCGAGGGAGTTGAGTATGAGATGTTAGAAATCGAACTCACTCCTACTCAAGAACGTATCTATGACAGTTATGCAGACGCTTTTCAAATTATCCATAATAACTTGCATAAAGCTTTAGAAGCCTGCAACATCACTGGTGCGAAAACATACAACCGTGCTGCTAAAATGTCTGCCATGTCTCAGTTTGAATCGTATAAGCAAAGATTCTTCAATCATTTATTAACTAGCATGAAATGCCCACAGTTAATTAAAGCAATTGAGAATGATTTAGCCCAAGGCAATGCTGTTGTAATTCAAATAGTTTCCACCAATGAAGAATTACTCAAACGCCGACTCAATGAAGTTGCACCCGAAGAATGGCAGGATTTGAACCTTGATTTAACACCACGGGAGTATGTTCTTGACTACTTAGTAAGTGCCTTTCCCGTACATCTGCATGAGATTCACTCAGGCGTTGATGGAGACGAACGCTCCGAACCAGTCTTTGATGCCGATGGCTCTCCGGTTATCTCCCAAGAAGCTGTAGCCTTGAGAGATACTCTAATTGATCGACTAGCAAGCCTTGACCCAATCCCCGGTGCATTAGAACAATTGCTGTGGCATTTTGGTCACAAGCAAGTAGCTGAAGTCACAGGTCGTAGCAAACGAGTATTGAAAGACGAAGCCGGACGCTTGTTTGTGGATTCACGGGGTAGTGGTGCCAATATTGCTGAGACTAACGCATTCATGGCCGGAGATAAGCAAATACTCATCTTCAGCGATGCAGGTGGTACTGGCAGAAGTTATCATGCTGACTTAAATGCTGTAAATCGTAGAAGGCGATCGCACTATTTACTCGAAGCTGGTTGGCGTGCTGACAACGCAATTCAAGGCGTTGGGCGCACTCACCGTACCAACCAAGCTTCTGCACCAGTCTTCCGTCCTGTGACTACTAACGTGCGCGGTGAACGCCGATTCATCAGCACGATTGCTAGACGGCTGGACAGCTTGGGCGCACTCACCCGTGGTCAGAGGCAAACTGGCGGTAACGGTATGTTTGATGCCAAAGACAATCTAGAGTCGAACTATGCTGAATATGCTTTATACGAGTTGTTTAAGCAGATTTTTCAAGGTCGATTTTATGAAGTTCCTCTGGGGAAGTTTGAACAGATGACAGGACTCTCGCTCACTTCCACTGAAGGTGGAATGAAGATAGACCTCCCACCCTTGCGACAGTTCCTCAATCGCCTGCTGGCTTTGACAATCGGGATGCAAAATACGATTTTCGAGCGTTTCGAGTTGCTATTAAGTCAACAAATCGAGACTGCGATCGCTAATGGTGTGTTTGAAGTTGGAGTAGAAACACTTCGGGCTGATAGATTTAGTATCGAAAGCTGTGAATCAGTTTATACTCATCCTCAAACTGGTAGCGTGACCAATTATTTAAAGATTGAGCGTGTCCAAAAGAACAACATCAAAACGGCTGATGAAATGCTTGAGTTTGTTGTTAAGTATCAAGGGCAATTCATGAGCAATGAGAAATCCGGTAATGCGGCTGTGAGCATTCCTACGCACAGCTTCTTTGATGACCAAGGCGGGGTGATTCCAAGAGTTCTACTCGTTCGTCCACAGAAAGAAACGCGTGTCCCTGTCGATAAGTTGGAATCGTCCACTTGGAAGCAGGTTTCGGCTGATGCCTTTGTTGCAGCTTGGTCGAAGGAAGTTGACCAATTGCCCAGATTCACTACTGATTATATTCACCTTGTGACTGGGATATTGCTGCCAATCTGGAAAATGCTACCCCAGAAGAACAATCGAGTATATCGGTTGCAGACCAGCGATGGCGAGAAAATTCTGGGTCGGGTGGTCAGTGCAGTAGATATTCAATCTGTGGCTGAACAACTCGGACTTAAGAGCAAGCTGTTAAGCCCACAGGAGTTAGTCTCTTTAGTGCTAAACGAAGGCTATTCCCAGCAGTTACCGGGTGGCGTTACTTTACGGCGTTCTTATATTGCCACAGAACCTCGCATAGAACTGGTTAATGCTATCTCACTGGCAGAGCGACTCTTAGCTGTGGGTTGCTTCACCGAGATCATCAACTGGCAAAAGCGGGTATTCATTCCGGTTTCAGACAAAGCCCCAGCTATTCTAGCGGCTGTGATTGAAATCTTGGGTTAATTCCTAACCTCAAAGACCTAGTAGTTCGCTTTCGTGACGAAAGCGGGGTAAAGGGGAAGTGGGGATAAGGGGAAGTGGGGATAAGGGGGAAAGGGTTTAAATCCCAAAACCAGTCCCCTTTTCCCTTTCCCCAGTCCTCACAAGCGCATCTTTGGGTTGGCAGACTACTAGATTAAATGTCTGGGTCTTTTTTACTCTCAAAAACTGGGCAGCGATGATAACACCAAGGGAAGTGCAATCTACCATGCAAACGCTCCGCGAGAATTTGATGAAATTTTTGTGGAGAAAGCAATCATGGCTAAGAAAGACTTCACACCCGCCCACGCCGTTGAGTTGTACATCGGCAACTATCGGTTTGATGCTATTAGGATTGTTGAAACGAAAGAGTACCGGATGTCTCAAAATCACATACTTGAGGCAATAGGTATAAATAAGAACTGGCTAACCAGGTTACAGTTTAGCCTACCCCGTGTCTATAAAACCCTTGTAGAACAAGGCTTAAATCAGGTTACACTTTCTGCGGAATATACGGTTAAAACAACAGTAACACGTGCTATAACTTGGTCACTAAAAGATGCCAGAATAATTTGGCGTTACTTTGACACAAAAGGAAATGCACAAGCTCGAAGGTTAATTGATGCCTTATCTGAAGATTCACTCATCAGCAGATTCGAGCAAGTTTGGGGAGAGTCGCGGACAGTTGAGCAACGGCGCATAGACGATTCTCGCATCCTTGATACCCCGCGTCCTTGGACAAAACTTTTTGAAACTGAGTTTGAGGAGAATCTAGCACGGATAAGCAAGCTACATAAAAAGCACATACAAAACGGCAAATACTATTGGGAGTTTGTCTACAACTGGATGACTCCAGAAGAAAAAGCCAAGCTCGATATCGTTAATCCAATTTTGCCTAACGGGAGAAGAAAGTACAAAATACACCAAATGCTGTCGAAAGAAACAAAGGAGAGGTTATCTCCTCACGTTATATCAGTCCTGGTTCTGATGAAGTCGGCTAACTCGGTGGCAGAACTGAGGCGGCTGGTGCAGAGGCAGTACGGAATTGATCAGCCTAATCTGTTTGATGGTTGGAATGTGGAATAATTGACGTAAGTTGCGCGGTAAGCTGACAACGGTTTACCGCGATCAAGTTCCGTGATGATGCGATTAAAGCATCTGTATCCAGGTGTATTCAGAGGCTACTATCGCTACTTCTGCTCTGTTGGTGACTTTAGCTAGCAACCATCTAATATCTAGCAATAGCTCAACCTAACTCACTATTTTTAGTTAAGAGTAAGTGTTAATTCTTCACACTTGTTATAGTTAAACTTATGTTACAAAACCCAATGTAGTTAATCAAGCTTTTATCGTAGCATGGTTAAAAATAGCGTTAATAAAAAGCCAGATAAAACAATTAAAAAGCGGCATCGCTTTTTTCTCAATCCTTATAGTGATTGTGCGTTCACTAAATGCCCCAAATGCGATACTAAAACTAAGTTACGCAAGTTCCCTTTGGTAATCCACATTGAACCTAAACAGCTATTTTTACTAAATAAACAGTGTAAATATTGCCCAAGCTGCGACTTAATTATTGCTAAAAAACAGGAAATTGAGCCATTGATGGCTGCTACTTTTGTCCAAATAAATCCTCAAATTGTAGGTAATAACTATGTAGTTATGGGAACAGTTGATAAAAAAGATTGGAAGGAAGGCGACAAAAATTTGCTTTCCCCATCGGAAATGGTCGGACGCATATACGTCTTCAAAGATGTTTGGAATTTTGAAGTCATTTCGGCAGGTTGGTATCCTAACGAAGAAAAATAATTCCAAAAAATTCTAAGTTTTTTATCATTATTAGTGAAGTTCAAAAAATTTTGCTAAGATTGATGACTCATTTCTTTTTAGAACGATTTTTTCTCCGAGATTGCTTTTGCATTTTTTTCTTATCCCTAGCTTTATTTTTAGATTTTTCAGATGTTCCAAGGCTAAATCCTTCTGGAATAAAAATATTATATGATGGCTCTCTCTCTTGTGGTTGGAAACAACTCCAACTCTCCATTTCTAAGATTATATCTTTAATAAAAGAATACTTTGTATTGTTACGTAGTCTATTTAAAGCTTCTTCTCTCTCTACTACTAGATAAGTGCTTACATCTTCTTGGTCAATAAAAAACAAATCAACCAATTCTTCTTCAAATGCCCGATCTATTTGTTCTTGCAGTTCGACTGCACAAAGCTGTGCGCTATTGGTTACTAAAGTAGTTTGGATATAATAATCCTCTTTATCTAAAGTAGAAAACAGCTTGGCATAATATTGTATCACCTGTTCTCTAGTAAGGACTTCTTGAGCTATTAAAACCAATAATGCTTCTAATGCAGCACCCCTTACATATTCGTTGGCTTCTGGATTTTCTATAAGTTGCTTTATTGGCTCAATATTTGAGCCACTAACGGAAGCAAGTATTCTGCATAAATCTTCAGTTACTATATCTCCAGTTACATCTAATGCCACATCCCCAGGAACTGAAAAAAACTTGATAATTGTAGGATATGCTGCTACTTCCCTAAATTGTGCCAGTAAATATAAAGCATGGATATGTAAAATATAGTCTGATTTTTCTAGTAGCTCTTCTAAATTGTTACTCAGTTTGTCTAAAATTTCTATTAATATAGATGTAATGGTTTCTCGCTCTTCAATGGCTCTTTCTAACGCTAAACGAGGAAATTCCTTAGTGTTATTTTCTAGTTGGGCTAAAATTTCTTCTATTTGCATCTGACCAAGATTAGCACTATTACTACTAATTAACTTAAAGTAGTTTATCAAACTGTGTACTGTAATTTATTAATTTCATCAAAACAGAATACATGCGTCAGTCGCCAGAATACAGAAAAGGTATTTTGTGCGACTGGCAAAGAGCGTAGCGAAGCGGTAGCGAGTAACTTCAATTGATGATGTATCAAAAAATGTTTTACATCAAGAGATGTGAATTGATTTTTATTGTTTGTGAGAAATTTGCGATTAAGCGGCTTGGAGCTAGTCCTCCTCAATATGGGGATTTTGAGTAGAAGAAAAAGCTTGCCAATTAGATAACGGTGAGGCAATTTTAGAAACAGCGATCGCTTCTGTTGGTATTGTGCAGTTATATAACTATGTGTGATGCTAAAAATTCTAAAGCGTAATTATAGTTAGGGAAGAATGCTTTTTGGAAACTGCATCTAACGCTTCTGTTGTGCCAGAAGTGGACAAGTTGTCCGTTCCAAAAACGAACCAAAGTATTGGTATGTGGATAGATAAGTATTTGAATAAATTCAAAGCTATACTCTTTAAGTATTCTACGTGTTCCGTGATACTAGTATTTTCGTAACAGATGGTTATAACTTCAATCAAGAGCAGCTTCATCAGGTAATGCTTCAAGTTGTAAGCCTACAGAATTTAGATAATTTTGGTCATTCAAAACTTGTGCTGGTAATTTATTTGCATTTACAGCCGCTCTTACCAAGTCTTTTGCAAGAATATTTCCGCTTAAAGTTTTAAGTACTAATGTTCCTCCACTCGGAATACCTTGTTGTAAAAGACCTCCCTGGTAAGCATAATAAACAAGTTCCGAACCCTTTAGGAAACTAATATCAGTAGAGTTAGTGGGTAAACTGTTAAAATTGATAGCTATTGGTTTTCCGTTGATAACAGCATCTGTTTGGGCCCTACCAACACAAGGCATTAGGCTAATACAACTAACAATCAGAAGAGAATCTATTAAGGGAACAAATCTCATAAAGCTAGCTTTTCAGTTCGAGTAAAATTAATCAGTTTCAGAACTTTAAGCATTAAAAGGGGAGAATTAGGGGAGAATCAAACAAGATGTACCCTCAAGCATTTAGATAGATATTTGACTTTTGCAAAGTTAGACAAAGTTTAAGCTTCACATCTATATATAGGAATCCGGTTTGAATTTTGACAATATACTGAGACTAAAATCTATATCCAACAAGGATTTTGCCCTAAAACCCGTTCAGAAATCAAATAGGAGTCCTATAGCCAATGCAAGTAGTAGCTTGATTAGCAAGCAAAAGCGCTCATACTCTAACGAGAGAGCTATGAGCGCTGTGAATCAGAAAAACCCACTATTATGAGGATTATCTATCAACTAAATAGACCGAAGTGAATATTAAGCTAACAATCATTAAGTAAATAGGCTGCTGGAAAAGTTACAAATGTTGTGTAATTAATATTACTTATACGATTTATTGCCACAAACGGCTACCAAATTATCACATGGGGAGACTGGAGGCGCTTTACAAAAGCATGTTCCAAAAATCTCTCTTAATTTTATCATCAGTATAGGGTTATGAAGTAGACTAACCTGATCTACCAGTGCTTGGGATGGGAGCTAATTAACGACTATTTTCTGGTCGCTTTGAATATCGCTATATCTCCTCAATCCCAGCTAAAGTGTTGGGGTTTTTATTTTTCTTCTCAGCTATTGCCTATTGTATTTAGCGTAGTCTTATAAGCAATCGTAGCTTCATTTCCACTCTTTTGAATATTTGTCATAGAATGATGCCAAGTTAAAAACTTTAATGCCTTACGTAAATAGTTTACGAGATGGAACAATCGGTAGATAATAACCATGCTGTCTAATAGGCAGCAATAACAAGAAGCGTATTTGCATCTCATTATTATGATTGTCGCTTTTACTAATCAAAAAGGAGGTGTCGGCAAATCAACAGCTGCTGTTCATATGGCCTATTGGTTTAGCCAACGCCAAAAAACGCTGATGGTTGATGCCGACGCTCAACAAAGCAGTTCAGTTTGGGCTAAATCTTTAGGGCTAGATTGTCAGGTAATTCAAGATCCAGAAGATTTGTTTGAAATGATTCCTCAGATAGCAAGTAGCTATTCTGCTTTAGTCATTGATGGCCCTGGCTCTCTTTCTGAAGTTACTAAAGCGATATTGGCTCGTTGTGACCTTGCTTTAGTCCCTTGCCAGCCTTCTGGTTTAGATTTACACAGTAGTCAGAAAATATTGCGTTTTATCAAACATGCAACTGAGTTAAGGTCAGGTTATCCTAAAGCAGCTTTATTTTTAAGTCGAGCTACTAAAGGAACGGTTTTAGAACGAGAAGCAAGAGAAGTACTTAAAGCAACAGGAACACAGGTCATGAAAGCTGCTATTTATCAAAAACAATGTATCGCAGATGCTCCTGGACAAGGATATACGGTATTTCAAATGTCAGGAAAAGCAGCGTTGGAAGCCGCAGCAGATTATGAGTCTTTGTTTGTCGAAGCTTTGGAGGTGCTAAATGTCCACTAAGAGGCGAAACCTTAAAGATTTTGTATTTGAAACCTCGGAAACAGTAGGTGAATCACAGCAGCCAGCATCAATGTTGGCACTATCCTCTATTGTTCTTCCTTCCAAGCAGCCACGACGCTATTTTGATCCAACAAAAATGGATCAACTGATTCAATCGGTAAAAGAATATGGCATTTTAGAGAATCTACTGATTCGTCCCATACCTGATCAGGATGGGCAATATGAATTGGTAGCTGGAGAAAGACGTTATAGAGCAGCCCAAGCATCTGGGTTATTGGAAGTTCCTGTTACTATCCGGGATTTAACTGATTCAGAGGCTATTTCTATTGCTTTAGTGGAAAATCTTCAGCGAGAAGATTTAAATCCAGTTGAAGAAACAGAAGCAGTTTTGCAGTTATTGGCATTACGTTTACAATGCGCTAAAGCCGAGGTAGTTTCACTACTTTACCGGATGCAAAATGATGTATCTCGCCTGACTGATAACGTTATCAGTCAACCTGAAGCTGAGTCTATTAAGGCAGTGTTTACTGAATTAGGGCTGATGGGATGGGAATCTTTTGTTAGTAACCGTCTTCCTCTATTGAAGCTCCCAGAAGATATTTTAGATGCACTTCGCTCTGGAAAAATTGAGTACACTAAATCACGAATGATTGCACGAGTTAAAAACGAACAGCTTCGGAAAACCTTGCTTGCAGAAGCAATTGGTTCTGGACTGTCTTTAAATCAAATAAAAGAACGAGTTAGTAGCTTTAACAATGCAAAACCTCAGCAGGAGGAGTCTGAATCTGCTCCCGTTAAACAACGCATTACATCTATATTAAGCCAAGTTCAAAAAACTAAGGTCTGGTCAAATCCAAAAAAACAAAAACAGTTAGATAAATTGTTGTCTCAGATAGAAAGCTTGCTAGAAAGTGAGTAAATTAGGTGTCTAAGCTAGGATTATCACCTAGATTTTCCTATCAAGTTTCATTGGAGATTTAAAAGCAAGCAAGGGAAGTGCTTAAGGGCAACAGCGATACCTTCACCTTGGCAGCAATTATGGCACACTCCCTCTTCAAGAGTGATTAGTAAAAGATATTAACCATTGATAATGCAAATGAGATTTTTACCCTCAATAATAACTGCACTAACGGCACTGACACTAACTAGTTGCAGCACTACTACTGCT
>NZ_JABXKI010000154.1 GCF_017115095.1 Nostoc sp. NMS4
AAGTTGTTAGCGTTCGCTGGTTTTTGATCCTACCTCACCAAATCGCGTTGCTCCCCATTCTAGCCTACACAATGACTTGACTGAAGAAATTACCAATAAACCAAAGCAACTTGAGTTAGAGGAATGTAGGCTTGAATGTATACCTAATGTAGGCTTGAGTGTATACCCAGAACCCTTGCCAGGTAAGGATAGTGTAGGCAGTGTAGACCTAAACCCAAACTTTTTTGATTTTAATCAATTTAAAGTTGGTGATGCAGTCTCCTATGTAGGCGAACGTTACGCCACTACATTAGGTGGACTAAAGATGGAAGTAGCCAGGTTTGACAAACAGCAGTATTTTTGCAAAAAACCTGACGGCTACTTCACTCCTTGGTTGCATCCTGAAGAGTTATCAATTATTAAGTCAGAAGGACATGAATCAACAAGTTAAAACATCATTCTTTCAGATGTCTGATGAAGATTCACTAAACTGGGAATCTGAGATTATTTGGAAGATTCCACCAAAGAATATGCCCTATGTTCGGCATCGGCTCAAGCTATGTTCCAATGGGAACAAATTAATTAGATACAGCAAGTTTAAACTTGCTGGTTATGCTACCCTGCGACGCGGTGTAACTTGCGAGTACGGTCTATTACGCCGTGTTTTCTACCTGAAGCCTGAAGATAGATATTTTGACCCTGAAGGTACTTATAAATACGGTGTACCACCAGAAGCTATCGACCCGCTAACTGTCTCAACTGGCATCCTGGGAACTGTCACCGATAGAGCATTAGGATGGCAGTTGCTCACCAATGACCAATTGCTAATAATAGAAGTCTCAACCGCGATCGCAATTAGTCAGTTACTAATCATCTCTCTAGCTGTAAACCTACCATACCTGTTACACAATCAAGTCTTGATTCTGTTACACTTTCAAGATACAATGGTAAAGGTATACAGGATAGGGATTATGGCTAAATATCTAATTGAGATAAAAGACCCTAGCAATGGAGACGCAGGGTTACTGCAACTAGACGCTAATTCTGTAGATGAAGCGACTAGGGAGGCAAAGGCAACTTACCCTAGCCATGAAATAATTAGGGTAAGAGGTGGTCACGGTGGTAAACGCATTGGTTCCGGTAGGGTAGGTAAGTGGGGTGATAAGGTCAAAACTCAGGTTTACCGTTTACCACCTACCCTTGGTGACAATGCTGAGGAGATAGTAGGGGAATTGGAGATGGTAAAGCATATCCTTGATAGCTGGGAGTCAAGGGTAGATGAGAGTAGGGGGAAAAGCGCCGGGGGGCAACCAGGTGAGAGATATAAACACGTTGCTCAACTACTCGCTGACCTAAAACAGGCTATGCAGGTAACAGGGAGGGAGTTAGTCGAGTAACCGCTTACCCTGCACCCCAAGACAAACTTAAAAAGTTATGTTTTTTCTCAGAAAATTGATGTCATTTTGCAAATATAGGTATGCTTAATTTACTCCAACAACTTGTTAGACAAATCTCACATATAGGATAGATAGAGATTCACTACTAAAAAGGTGAGCATTATTTGAGCATGAATGCTGAGTATTAATTTATACCTATTATTCACTCTCAAACACTCAAAATAACCTGTTTGAGCATTGTGTGAGCATTTTTAAGGTTAGGATGGCTGAAAGTCTTGAAAAATGAAGGTTTATGTGGCTAATCAAGAAGACAACGCCCAATCTCTGGCGCGAACCCCTTTATATCAACTGGGTGTAGAACTCAAAGCACGCCTTACCAGCTTTGGCGGCTGGGAAATGCCTGTGCAATTTAGTGGAATTAGCCGCGAACATGAGGCTGTCAGAAATACAGCAGGAATGTTCGATATTTCCCACATGGGCAAATTTACCCTCCAAGGTAAAAACCTAATTTCCCAACTCCAGCCGCTAGTGCCTTCCGATTTGAGTCGTTTGCAAGCCGGTCAAGCACAATACACCGTATTGTTAAATCCCCAAGCGGGAATTATTGACGACATCATTGTTTATTATCAAGGTGAAGACACCAGTGGTACACAAAAGGCATTCATCATAGTTAATGCGGCAACCTCCAATAAAGATAAAGCATGGCTGTTACAACACCTTGACCTAGATAAATTGCAATTCCAAGACCTTTCACCGGATAAAGTCTTAATTGCCGTCCAAGGGCCAAAAGCGATTAAATATCTCCAGCCATTAGTGCAAGAAGACTTACAACCAATCACAGCCTTTGGACATTTAGAAGCAACCTTACTAGGTAAACCTGCCTTTTTGGCCCGCACAGGTTACACCGGAGAAGATGGCTTTGAGGTGATGGTAGACCCGGATGTGGGAGTAGAACTGTGGCGCAGTCTCCATAAAAGTGGTGTTATCCCCTGTGGACTCGGTGCGAGAGACACTCTGCGGCTAGAAGCAGCGATGGCACTTTACGGACAAGATATCGATGACACCACCACACCCTTAGAAGCGGGTTTGGGGTGGTTAGTTCACTTAGATACTAAAGGCGATTTTATTGGTCGGGAGGTTTTAGCACAAGAAAAAGCCACTGGAGTACAGCGCCGATTGGTAGGTTTGCAAACCCAAGGACGCAACATTGCCCGTCATGGTTATCAAGTGTTATCCGCAGGTAAAGTTGTGGGAGAAGTTACTAGTGGCACTCTGTCACCTACACTTGGTTATCCTGTTGCATTAGGCTACGTTCCCACCCAGCTAGCAACTGTCGGTCAGCAGCTAGAAGTCGAAATTCGCGGCAAAGCTTATCCAGCAGTTGTAGTTAAACGTCCCTTTTATCGGTCAAAAAATCGTGTTGCCAACTGATAAGCGCCGAGGTTTTTGCGGAATAATGTGTTGTGAGTTATTAATCTACACTAAGGTTCATTACCAGATGTGGCTTGGACAACTTTTAGGGAATAATTTTTTTAATAAGGGAGAGGAAGTGATATGTCTTTTGAATATCCGCAAGATTTCAGATACCTAGATTCTCATGAATACGTGCGAATCGATGGTGAAATTGCCACCATTGGCATTACTGAGTTTGCCGTACATGAATTGGGTGATATCGTCTTTTTGGAACTGCCAGAAATTGGTGATGCTCTAACCAGGGGAGAAAACTTTGGCACAATTGAATCAGTCAAAGCCGTTGAAGAATTAAATTCACCAGTGACAGGCACTGTTATAGAACGCAATGAAGCCTTAATTAATTCTCCCGAAGAAGTATCAGAAGACCCCTACGGAGAAGGATGGTTTTTGAAAGTGCGCGTCAATGACCCTGGCGAAGTTGAGGATGCCTTGACAGCAGATGAGTATCGCGCCCAAGTAGAAGGGGAGTAGGAATTCTGAGTGCTGAGTGCTGAGTTCTGAGTTCTGAGTGGGGAGAGTTAGGAGTTAGGAGTTAAGAGTTAGGAGTTTTGTTTATCTCCCCCTGCTTCCCCTGCTTCCCCTGCTTCCTCATCTCCCTCATCTTCCCAATCCTCAGCCACCAGTTTAAGAGTATTTATTGCAAAATATGAAATAGTATTATCTGGAGAGTAATTTGTGGTATTGAACGCCCCTATTCTCAAGTCTGATGAGCAGCAAGCGCTGGACGGAAAAAGTCAAAAGTTAAGTAGTTTTGTGCCAAGACACATTGGCCCTAACTCCGATGATATCCAGCTTATGCTTAAGGTTTTGGGGTTTCCCAGCCTGGATGCCCTCATCGACCAAACAGTTCCACAGTCAATCAGGCTGAAGCAACCGCTAAAGTTACCAGCAGCAGAAAGTGAGTATGCAGCACTGGCATCGTTAAAAAAAGTTGCGGCCAAAAATCAGGTTTTCCGTTCATACATCGGTATGGGATATTACGACACTATTACCCCACCTGTGATTGGGCGCAATATCTTAGAAAACCCCGGTTGGTATACTGCCTACACTCCTTATCAGCCAGAAATTGCCCAAGGACGACTAGAAGCGCTGCTAAATTTTCAAACCCTAATTATCGACCTCACCGGTTTGGAAATTGCCAATGCTTCGCTACTTGATGAAGCCACAGCCGCAGCTGAAGCAATGAGCTTAAGTTATGGTGTCTCCAAAAATCAGGCAAATGCCTATTTTGTCTCTGGTGACTGCCATCCCCAAACTATTGATGTGTTGCAAACACGCGCTCAACCATTAGGGATTAAGATCATTGTTGGCGATCATCAAACATTTGATTTTGAACAAGCAATTTTTGGGGCTGTTCTGCAATACCCTGCAAGTGATGGCACTATTTACGACTACCGCGCTTTTATAGAAAAAGCCCATGCTAAGGGTGCATTGGTGACGGTAGCAGCAGATCCTCTAAGTTTAACTTTGCTAACGCCTCCTGGAGAATTTGGCGCTGATATTGCTGTCGGCAGCACCCAGCGCTTCGGTATTCCGTTGGGGTTTGGGGGACCTCACGCCGCATACTTTGCTACGAAGGAAGAGTATAAGCGACTGGTTCCAGGGCGAATTGTCGGAGTATCAAAAGATGCTCAAGGGAAGCCAGCATTACGTCTCGCCTTACAAACCCGCGAACAGCACATCCGCCGCGAAAAAGCTACTAGTAATATCTGTACTGCACAGGTGCTACTGGCGGTGATGGCAAGTATGTACGCGGTGTATCATGGCCCGGCTGGACTGAAACAAATTGCTGAAAATATCCACTCGTTGACAGTGTTGTTGGCGGAAGGGTTGAAACGTTTGGGTTACAGCATCAGTTCCCCAGATTTTTTTGATACGCTGCGAGTAGAAGTAGGAAGACGCAATTTAGAAGATATTCTGGCAGCTAGCGAACAACTTCAAATTAATTTGCGTGTTTTTGATGCAAGTGCTGTTGGTATTTCGCTGGATGAAACAACTACGCCAGAAGACTTAATCGACCTCTGGCAGATTTTTGCTGGTAGAGATGATTTACCCTTTTCTTTAGAAGAATTAACTTCTCCCTCTCTTGGCCATATCTCCCTCTCTCGTACAAGCAACTATCTTACTCACCCAGTTTTTAACCGTTATCACTCAGAAACTGAGTTGTTGCGTTATCTGCACAAGCTGGAAAGCAAGGACTTGTCGCTAACTACATCGATGATTCCCTTGGGTTCTTGCACAATGAAGTTGAATGCAACTGCTGAGATGATTCCAGTAAGTTGGGAAGAATTTGGCAAGATTCATCCATTTGCACCCGCGTCGCAAACGCAAGGTTATCAAATCCTATTCCAGCAACTTGAGGCATGGTTAGCTGAAATTACTGGTTTTGCCGGAATTTCTCTACAACCAAATGCTGGTTCTCAGGGTGAGTATGCTGGACTTTTGGTGATTCGCCAATATCACAAAAATCGGGGTGAAGCACACCGGAATGTTTGTTTGATTCCTACTTCTGCACACGGGACAAACCCAGCCAGTGCGGTGATGTGTGGGATGAAGGTGGTGGCTGTTGCTTGTGACTCACAAGGTAATATTGATGTTGCTGACCTGAAAAATAAGGCAGAAAAACACAGTAATGAATTAGCTGCCTTAATGGTGACATATCCCTCAACTCACGGTGTCTTTGAGGAGCCAATTCAGGAAATCTGCGCTATTGTTCATAGTCATGGTGGACAAGTTTACATGGATGGGGCAAATATGAATGCCCAAGTGGGGATTTGCCGTCCTGGGGATATTGGCGCGGATGTCTGTCACTTAAATCTGCATAAAACTTTCTGTATTCCTCATGGTGGCGGTGGCCCTGGTATGGGGCCGATTGGTGTTGCATCTCATCTTGTGCCGTTTCTCCCCGGACATCCTGTTGTAACTATCGACAACTCAACTCAGCACTCAAATATTGGTGCGGTTGCGGCTGCGCCTTGGGGTAGTGCGAGTATTTTGGTGATTTCTTGGATGTATATTGCGATGATGGGTGCAGATGGTTTAACCCATGCAACTAAGGTGGCGATTCTCAACGCTAACTACATCGCCAAGAAACTGGAATCGTACTATCCAGTTTTGTATCAGGGGAAAAATGGTCTAGTTGCCCATGAATGTATTTTAGATTTGCGATCGCTAAAAAAATCAGCTGCGATCGAAATTGATGATGTTGCGAAGCGTCTGATCGATTATGGTTTCCATGCCCCAACTGTCTCCTGGCCTGTAGGGGGTACAATCATGGTGGAACCTACAGAAAGTGAATCTAAACAAGAGTTGGATCGTTTCTGTGATGCGTTGATTTCTATTCGCCAAGAAATTGCCGAAATAGAAGTTGGTAAGGTGGATATCCAAGATAATGTTTTGAAGAACGCACCCCACACAGCCGAAAGTCTTATCACTGGAGAATGGCAGCATCCTTATTCTCGTGAACAAGCTGCCTATCCTGCGCCTTGGACTCGTGAGTATAAATTCTGGCCGGCTGTTGGTCGTATTGATGCAGCCTTTGGCGATCGGAATTTTGTTTGCTCATGTCTGCCAATGGATGCTTATTAGGGACTTCCAAATAAAAAATATCCAATTATTTTTTGTGGGGTGGGCCGGAAAGCCCGCCCAATAACCAAAGGCGGGCAAGATGCCCACCCCACAAGATTGAATAATTTATTTCTTGGAAATCCCTAAGCGACGTGAACATTAAAGAATCGCTCACATACCTGAATATAGGCTGTACGGTAATTATGCAAAAGTTTGTCAATTTCTCCTCCTATTGACTCAAGCCAGATTAACATTTATAAATGAAACTTAAGTAATAGGACAAGTATATAATCAGGCAAAACCCATGAATAAGTATAAGGAAATATTACGTGTTTTCCTTGCTATATCGATCATTGTGGTTGGAGTGACACACTTTATTGTTCCAGAACCATTTGTCAAAATTGTGCCGCCGCAACTTCCTTACCCTTTAGGATTGGTTTATCTCAGTGGCTTTTATGAAATTT
>NZ_JABXKI010000054.1 GCF_017115095.1 Nostoc sp. NMS4
AGGAATCAATCAGTTGACTCTGGTAATGAACAAAACGAATCTAAGTTAACTATTAATGACATTATTCCTTTAACTTCTGCTGCAACTCGTGAAAGAGCAAGTGGTATCAATGGGGAAACTCTAGACTATCAAGAAACTCAGCGTCTTATGGCTGCAATGGCAGGGGTTGGATGTGTTGGTATTAGTCCTATCCAGTTCAAAAAGGCAATGGAAATTTATCAGTCTTCTCAACCAGTGGGTGATACTTATGCTGATGCTGAGTTCAACGTTTTGATTTCTAGTGGAATTGAAGAGAAACTCAGGCAGTCCATTGAGAACCACAATCGGAAGTATGAATATCAAAATCAGCAACCGTATGGAAGCATTAATAAAGAAATTAAGAAAAGATTCGGCAAGCCCCGCGAGGAAATGACTATAGAGGAATTAAAGCGGGTCTGGGCATGGATTCAGCAAAATTATTCTATTGACCCAACAGCGTAACATGACCAAAAAATATTATATAGTACTATAGTACTATTAATCTTTGCATTTTGCCTTTTCCTAACTCTAGAGAAAGTGACTGTGATGCAGGGACTTTGCTAATCTAGCTAACCTAGAAATGTGATGATTTGTAGAACACCTGTGAAATCTAATGTTTCCAAGGTAAGAACACTAACGGTTGGCGACCCTGGGAATCTTGCAGCTCCTCCAGGTTCTCAACCTTGGGCGATCGCAGTGCGATTGCAAATACAATCTCTGTTGAAGGACAATGCAAGCAGTGTCAAACATCTACGAACTTGGCTCAAGGGCATAGAGGAACACGCTGGATATCGTCAGCTCATAGATGAAAACGGTCAACCATTCCCCTCTTATGGTGCATTCTGCAATGCTAAACCACCTTGGGGTCTTGGCTACCCTCCAGAAGTAATTGACCAGATTCTCAAGGAACTGGAATCAGTTCAAGCAAAGCAGATTCAAGGAGAAGAACAGCAACCTAATAGTTGGGGCAATTTAGAGGGTTATTTGCAAAGGTTTTCTAAACTAGTTGAAAATTGTGTAGATAATCAGCCTATTAATGTAAGTAAGATTGGCAAAGTTTTAGATATGGTTCCTAGAAATGCTGATCGTTGGAGGAAGCGATGGCTCGATCTAGGGTGGATTGAACCAGTATCAAGTAAAAGAGATGGCTATTACCAGATCACGCAGGAGGGAAGAAGACTGGTACAAAATTGGTTAGAAAAAGAGCCATCCAATGATACAAACTATAAATTATGGCTAACTATTCCTCGCTGCAATTCCAAAAAGGCGGCAGAGGAACTAATTAAATCTTTAGATGTTGATCAACTGAGAGAACTTTATAATCATATAGGAAATTCATTGAATCAACAGTCCATTGACACTACAAATTGTCGCAACGAAACTGACCAGTGCTAACAGAATACCTTAAACTAAAATTGCTGGTGTCGTTGCCTTTATGTTTAACTTGGAATTCCCACCTACTCCAGCGTCAATCATCTTTATAAACTTCTCTACGATGCCCTACTCTGACAACGGTTACTACTAAGACATCATCATAAATATGATACAAAATCCGATAATCGCCGACTCTGATGCGATAACGATTTTCACCATTTTTTAATTTGCCGACACCATCAGGGCGAGGATCAAGAGCTAATTGTTGAATTTTGCTCTCTAGCCTTTCTTGAATATCTACGGGTAACTTTTTGAGTTGTTTAGATGCACTTTTGGAAATTTCTACTTGGTAGCTCATGCAGTTTTTTGCTGATGTTCTGACCAAGTTAAAGTGCCATTTTCTGCGATATCTTTTAATCCCTCTTCAAAGTCTCTTTCGTCGGACTCGTCTTCCTGTTTGCGGATTTTCAACAGTGATAAAATCTCTTGCAATGTATCGTCATAAGCCAGTTCTATTTGTTCATTAATAGCCTTGATTAACGCTTGCCTTTTAGTTGTAGTTTCCATGCTTTTACTCTTTTTAACTGCTCGTCATTGTCTATGCTTTGAACACCTTATTTTACTCTAAAATTCTTCTCAGTAAGTCTGAGATATGTTTTCACTTGATGACTAATCTTTTTCTACCGATCAAAGAACAGCGGCTTCTGGAATCGCACCCTGCATTCTCCCGAAAGCATCAATCAAATTTTGCAATTGTTGATCTGCTTTAAAAACTCCTAACCCGCGCACCGTAACTTTACCTGGAGAATACACAAAGCGGGTCTTGAGATTGTCTGGTAAATTCGCCGCCAACAAATTCCAAGCGGGTTCCTCCATCGGCGTTTCTAAAACGACGTGCTGCTTCTGTTCTGGTTTAATCCGGCTAAATCCGAGTTTTTTCGCTAGCTGTTTGAGTTCCATAACTCGCAAAAGTTGATTTGCAGAGACTGGTAAAGTACCATAGCGATCGCTCCACTCGGCTGCAATTAGCTTTAATTCTGATTTAGATTTAGCTGTGGCTACTGCGCGGTATGCACTCATTTTTTGATCCAAATCGGTGATATAATCTGCTGGGATAAACGCCGTTAGGTTAAGATCAATCTGGGTATCCTCCACTTTCGGAATTTCTTGTCCTCGAATTTCCCGAATTGCCTCTTCCAGCATTTCCATGTATAAATCAAAACCGATGGCATCCATTTGACCGGATTGTTCAGCACCTAGCAAGTTACCCACGCCTCTGATTTCCATATCGCGCATCGCTAGTTGATATCCAGAACCTAGCTGAGTAAACTCTTGAATCGCTCGTAAACGTTGCCGCGCCGCATCAGATAATTCCCGTTGCTTCGGATAAAATAACCAAGCATGAGCCTGTATCCCGGCACGTCCCACACGACCGCGTAATTGATACAATTGAGCTAACCCAAAGCGGTGAGCATCTTCAATCAAAATCGTGTTGACTCGCGGAATATCTAAGCCAGATTCAATAATCGTCGTACAAACCAGGATATCTGCATCACCATTACTGAAGGTGAGCATGGTTGATTCTAACTCGCTTTCATCCATTTGACCGTGAGCGATCGCAAATCTAGCTCCTGGTATCACTTCTCGTAAATTGGCTGTTGTCTCTTCAATGCCATCTACTCGTGGAACTACATAAAAAACCTGCCCGCCTCTGTCTAATTCTTGACGAATTGCCGTGCGGATACTTTCGGAATTTATCGGTGACAAATGAGTTTTAATTGCGCGTCTGGTTGGCGGTGGTGTAGTTATTAAACTCATTTCCCGAATTCCCGACAAAGACATATATAGGGTACGAGGAATAGGCGTAGCCGAGAGGGTAAGTACATCAACTTGAGTTTTCAGGCTTTTAATTTTCTCTTTTTGGTTTACCCCAAAGCGCTGTTCTTCATCTATCACCAACAGTCCTAAATCCTTGAATGATACGCCTTTACCTAAAATTTGGTGTGTGCCAACAACTACATCTAACTCACCCGTCGCCAATCGCTTTTGAATATCGCGGCGTTCTTCAGCCGAACGAAAACGGTTGAGTAAGCCGACATTTACCGGATAGGGAGCAAAACGTTCTTTAAGTGTATGGTAATGCTGCTGTGTTAAAATAGTCGTTGGCGCAAGGAGTGCCACTTGTTTCCCGGCGGTGACTGCTTTAAAAACAGCACGAATCGCCACTTCCGTCTTCCCAAAACCGACATCGCCACAAACTAAGCGATCCATTGGGCGATCGCTTTCCATGTCGCGTTTTACATCTTGTACAGCTTTGAGTTGATCCGTTGTGGGTTGGTAGGGGAAAGAATCTTCTAATTCCTCCTGCCAAGGCATATCACCAGGGAAGCTAAAACCTTGTTGTTGCGATCGCGCTGCATACAGTTTCAACAAGTCCACCGCCAATTTTTTAATCGCTTTGCGGACTTTATTCTTGGTATTTTCCCAAGCTTTCCCAGTCATCCGATTGAGTTCTGGTGCTTTATCGGCTGCGGCGCGGAACCGGGATAAAGCACCTACTTGATCGGCTGCGACTCTTAATAACCCATCAGCATACTGCACCACCAAATAATCACGGGTTTCGTTATTAATCGTCAAACTTTCCAGCTTGACAAATTTGCCAACACCATGATTTCTGTGAACGACATAATCTCCTGGACGCAGCTTATTCGGATCGACTTGTTTAGAAGTAGCTTTGTGGCGCTTACGGATATAGCCGGGAGTCGCCAAGGAATGCTGCCCAAAAAATTCTCGATCTGTAACGATTACTAATCGGTATGTAGGCAGGATAAAACCTTCTAGTTCCGCAAGACCAGAATATTTTAAGGCTATGGGAGTATGGTTGATTTGCAGCTTATCGATCGCTTGGTAGTCGCGGGGATTGGGGATAAACTGAGCCGGACAATCATGTTCTTGCAATAGGGAGACAGAACGCGAAGGTTGAGCAGAAAGCAGCCAAATTGAGAAATTGCGATCGCGTTGTTGGCGGATAGTTTCAGCTAGTTTAGCAAACTGGTGTGGCGTAGCTGGAATCGGACGGCTGGCAAGATTGATCCCACTATTTTCCTCTGAGAGTTCCGATAAATATAATGTTTTAAACTTGGCAACATCAACCAAACACTCATCAAACGAACGGTGAATCTTCGGCAATATTACGGGAGTAGATTCTTCCCCATGCCCAATTCCCCATTGTTCTTGGGCATTTTCTACCCAGCGATCGCTATGAGCATGACACTGTTCTGGCTCATCAATGGCAATCAGGGTATTTTCTGATAAGTAGTTTAGCAGAGATGCTGGTTCCTCGAACGCCAACCCCAAAAAGCGACGACTACCCTCAATTAGTGATGAGTTCTGAGTGATAAGTGCTGAGTCAGAATTTAACTCAGCACTATTTTTCAGTGCAGCCATCACTACCGGAGTAAAGCTTGTGGGGGTAAGAATTAACTGGTCAACTTTGTCGAGGGCGGAACGTTGAGTTGCTGGGTCAAATTCTCGCATTTGCTCGATTTCATCGCCAAACCATTCCAACCTGACTGGAAATTCAGAGGAAACCGGGAACACATCAACAATATCGCCTCGCCGACTCCATTGCCCTTCCATTTCCACCAAAGGAACTCTTTCGTACCCCAAAATGGTTATTTTCTCACTGAAGGCATTCAAGTCTAATTCCATACCTTTTTTCAGGGTAAGACAGAATTGCCTAAAAGCTTCTGGTGGTGGTAAATGAGGTTGCAACGCCCCTTGAGTAGCCACAATCGCCATATTTGTCTGTCCTACCCTGCGGGAAGCCGCTGGCGCGTCTATGTCATTTGTCCTTTGTTCTTGGTTTGTTTCTAATGACATAGGCGCTTCTCTACGAGACGCTACGCGAACGCCTTCCCGCAGGGTATGACTAATGACCAATGACTCTTGACTCTTGCCCAAATCCGCCAATACCTGCATTTGCCCCCAACTCATCTCAGTTTCCGGGTCAAAAGGTTCGTAGGGAGAAGCCTCGGAGGTGGGGTAAAAATGTACTGTTTGCCATCCCATTGCCTCCAGTTGTGCGTAAACACGTCCAGCTTCCTCCAGAGTGGCGCAAACCACGAATAAATTTTTGCCCTGAGACTGTGCTAATGCCGAAGCCACTAGAGACTTGGGCAGTCGGGGAATGCCATTTAACCGCAATTCTTGTTGTCGATTCAGCTTAGAAATAAATTCAGTAGTGAGCGACGATCGGCCTAAGGCACGCACAATAGAAGAAAATGACATAAGTACTACTAGCGATGGGAGTCTTTGTAGGTCAGAAAATTTTGAGGCAGTTTATGTCAACCATTTTAAAAGTGTTAACAGCTTTCTTATTCCTTCGGTGAAAGAATAATGCACAGTGACTAATAAACTTAAGAACTATAACTATTACTTTGTGTACAGTCAAAGCATTTATCGAAACACCTTTAATACTAGATACTAGGGATTGAGCTACGTTCGCTCTGATAAGCCGCAATTTTAAACATGTCCTCCATCACTTTTGAAATTTTAATCATTTTGGTGCTAATTATTGCCAACGGTGTGTTTTCTATGTCTGAGATGGCAATTGTCTCAGCACGCAAAGTTAGGCTACAGCAGCTTGCCAATCAAGGAGATGTCAAGGCAAAGGCAGCATTGAAACTAGCTGAGTCTCCAAATCATTTTCTGTCAACCGTTCAAGTGGGTATTTCCCTGATCGGTATCCTGACAGGTGCTTTTGGAGGAGCAACAATTGCCAGTCGGTTGGCAATCTATGTAAAACGTGTCCCATTGTTAGCGCCTTATAGTGAACCGCTATCTTTCGGAATAGTGGTATTGCTCATTACCTATTTTTCACTCATTGTTGGCGAATTGGTACCGAAGCGTCTGGCATTAAACAACCCAGAAAGGATTGCATCGATTGTAGCTATTCCGATGCAAGCCTTGGCAGCGATCGCTTCTCCAGTAGTTTTTCTCTTAAGCGCTTCTACAGATTTGATCCTGCGAGTGCTGGGAATTACTGCTTCTACCGAGCCGCAAGTCACCGAAGAAGAAATTAAAATTTTAATTGAGCAAGGCACTGAGGCGGGAACCTTTGAGGAAGCTGAACAAGATATGGTAGAGCGAGTCTTTCGTTTAGGCGATCGCCCTGTCAGCTACTTAATGACACCCCGTCCTGATATTGTCTGGCTAGACTTAGACGACCCTGCCGAAGAAAATCGCCAAAAAATGGTTGATAGTGCCTATTCTCGCTATCCAATTTGTCAGGGAGGACTTGACAATGTGCTG
>NZ_JABXKI010000053.1 GCF_017115095.1 Nostoc sp. NMS4
CAGGGATTTAACCGAACTAAAATTGTCAGAAAACTCATGCACCAGTTTTCCAGTTTGGAGATTCCATAACTTTAGGGTGCTAATTGCCCGATTTCGAGAGACTCGCTGACCAAAACTGCCACTAACGAGCTTTTTACTATCTTTCGTAATAGCAATAGCATCAACTGACGAGCGATTGCTAGTCATAGTTTAGACCAGGGCGCACCTGTGCAATTGGTACAGCAGACTTTGGGGCATACCAGCTTGCATACTACCAACCGCTCAGTTGAAAAGTGACACAAAGCCTATTTGTGAAGGTTATAGAGGAGTAGGGTCAACTTCTGATGGCGATCGCATGAATCCACGAATGCAAAAAAATCTAAAATTTGATAACCCGCAACTTGGGTTAATAAGCAATATTTAGTAGTTAATTTTACAGGAGAAAAAGCGAATTTACTAAAGTTATGCTAAATAGAACACTCCAAAAGCTTGGTAAATGAAGGAATTACAGCCCATTAAACGGCAGATTAGCTGGAAAAAAGTAGCAATAACTATTGGCGTTGCAGCATTAATTTTAATGGCTGGCACTATCGCTTACGATCATTGGCGAATTAGTCAAGGCTGGTGCGCTAGATTCTATCCCGATGGTAGCCAAAAAGTTTTATACGGAGATGATTGCTGGAAATAATTAAATCTCCGACAACCCCAGCCAAGAAGACCCAGCATTTTTAGCTTCATAGCGATCGCACATTTACTATTTATTTTCTAGTGCATTACTAGCCAGTTGTGGCGAAGCGATGACTGAGGCTGTAAGTTACTTGATGAGTTCTACAGCATTGGGTCAACAACTGGCGATTTGGGCTGTTCTGTTCTCTTGATATCTCAATTTAAACCGCAATTCAGAGAGTTGTGATGCCAAATTGCCAGAACCTTTGTGCTTGAATCGTCTTTGTTGTCAGGGCACGCTTACAGCGCTTCCGGCTATTATGCAATACAGTTTTCCTCTTGCCCCTCTTCTATCACAGCTTTCAGCTTTGAAGATGTACCTCATAGCTGCCGGAAGTGCTGTAAAGAAGTTGGAAGTCGGAAGTCGGAAGTACAGTTTTGTAGCGGGGATAAAGACTCATTGCCACAAAACTTGCGCCTTCTTAGTTGCCGGGGACTTAAACCCACCGAATGAAAGTTAAATTTATGAAAAATTAAGTAGTTCAAGAAAGCAGAAAATGCGCTGAAATCACAACTGATGATTTTTGGTTTTGACTCGCTGATACAGTTCTTCCATTGTTTCAATAAAGGAAGCATCATTGTGCCAGAAATCAGGAAAATCCCCTTGTTTCTTAATCAAAATTGCACAGATACTACTTGGAGTCGCCACTTCAATAGTTTGTGGTAATCGCTTTGTACCTAACCAAAATTCTCTGGCATTTGGCATTTGGTTAAGAGATTGTTTTTCTAGCTTAGTGTACAGCGAATTAGAAAGTTCTAAAGGAATTTCCTTAGTATTCAATTCCTCAGATAGAGCTTTTCCTAAAGGAGAATCAGCTAATTTGGCTTGAAGTTCTGCTTTCGATAATCCCCGTAATTCAAATAACAACCAGGGATTATTATCTAATTGAGAAGCCACTAAATAGTAAACTCCAGCAATGTGTTTACAGGGATTAGCATAATCTGGGCAAGAGCATTTAGTTTTTAAATCCTGACTACTATGGGGCAATAAATGTAGTCCCAAATGAGAGAAAGTATCTTCAATATTTTCTGGGACTTCATTTAGCAGCAATCGAGAAATGATACTGGCTTTAGAAGAAAGCTTTTGGATAGCTTCATTCCAACGGATTTTAGCAATGGGTGTAATCTGAATCTCTATATTATAAGTTGGTTCTTTGTAGACTCCAAAATAGGGATTAACTGAGCCTCTGACTTTGGCAGTAATTTTATTTAAGTCAATCTCAAAGCTTTTGACTTTACCTCCACTAGCATAAGACCGTCCTCTTTTGAGTCGGTTATCATCTGTAAAAGCTTCTAGTGTTTGAATAAAGCGATCGCCCCACCAAGTTCGACTAAATTTAGCCATAATATCTACTCCAAAATTGCACTCTTGTTCAATGAAATCAACCGCTTAAAGGCTTCATTATCTAATTCGGTGAGCCAAGATTCATCGCTACCAACAACAGCATTAGAGAGTTTTTTCTTATCTTCAATCATTTGGTCAATTCTCTCTTCTAAAGTCCCAATAGCAACAAATTTATGCACAAAGACGTTCTTTTTCTGACCAATACGGAAAGCACGGTCAGTTGCTTGGTCTTCAACTGCTGGGTTCCACCAACGGTCAAAGTGAAAGACATGGTTGGCTTTCGTGAGGGTGATACCTACACCCCCTGCTTTCAAGGAAAGGATAAAAACCGATGGCTCTGTATTTGGGTCTTGAAATTCGGTAATCATTTGTTCCCGACGTGGGCGACTAGTGCCACCATGCAAATAGTAAGTATTGCAATGCATACTATGTTTGAGATGTTTTTCAATCTTTTCACCCACTTCCGTAAATTGACTAAAAATGAGTAAACTTTCTCCTTCATCAACTGCCTCCTCAACCATCTCTGCTAACCGACTGAGTTTGTGCGATCGCAGTGGTGAAAATTCGCTTCCATCTTGCAGAAATTGGGCTGGATGATTACAAATCTGCTTCAATTTCATCAGAGTTGAAAGAATCAATCCTTTGCGTTGAATCCCCTCTGCTGATTGCAATTGTTTTTCGACATCTTTCACCACCACTTCATAAAGCGATGCTTGCTCTTTGGTCAGGTTGGTGTAGAGTTTTTGTTCCACTTTATCTGGCAAGTCATTAATAATAGATTGGTCAGTTTTTAACCTTCGTAAAATTAGAGGTTCTACCAGTTTTTTCAAGGTAGCTGATTTTACGCGGTCATTATCTTTTTGAATCGGAATCTCGAAGATTTTCCGAAACTGGGCTTCTTTACCCAAGTAACCAGGATTGAGAAAGTTAAAAATTGACCACAAATCCAATAAGCGGTTCTCTACAGGAGTTCCTGTTAATGCCAGCCGATGTTTAGCTCTTAATTTTAAAATAGCTTTAGTTTGGGCAGCTTTCGGATTTTTAATATTTTGTGCCTCATCCAGTACTAAACGTTGCCACTCGATGCCGCTCAATAACTTTTCATCTTTGCGAACTAGAGTAAAGGAGCTAATTATCACATCGTTTTGTTCACAAGCAGCTTTGAAATCAGCTAGATTTTGCAGCCTACTGCTACCATGATGCACCATAGTTTTTAAATGAGGTGCAAATTTGGCAATTTCCTTCTGCCAGTTGCCAACAACAGAAGTCGGGGCAATTAATAGTGTCGGTAAGGCAGATAAAGAAGTAATCTTTTCTCCTACTTTCAGAGCTTCATGTAACTCCTTCTCTTGCACTAATCTGGCAATCACCTGCACCGATTTACCCAAACCCATATCGTCTGCCAAACAGCCATTTAACCCCAAATTTTCCAGATATTGTAGCCAGGAAACACCACGCTTTTGATATTCTCGGAGCGTGCCTTGCAGATTATCAAGTTCAGAAATTGGCTCTAGGCGACTTTTATCTTGTAGCTTTGCGATCATCTCTGACAAAGCTTCATCATGTTCAATTTCCCATTCTGACCCCAATTCAGCACTGCGTTGTAGAAACTCCAGTAAGGTCATCTGGGGTTGTTCGTTACCGTGGGACTGCCAAAATTCGAGTAACTGCTGCATTTTATCCCGGTCTAATTCCATCCATTGACCGCGAAAATGCACTAGGGGAGTTTTAGCATTAATCAGTTGTTCCCATTCAATAGGTGTGACAGTTTGCTCCCCAATCGCTAACTCATACTGATACTCCACCAGTGAGTCTAAGCCGAAATAGCTTTTTGTTTCCCCTTTCGTTGCAGCAAGTTTGCTACCCGATGCTTTGAGGCGAATTTTGGCACGACGACGACCTGCCGGAGTATACCAAGCAGGTACAATTACTTTGAATCCAGAGTCTTCTAATACCCAAGCACTTTCTTGAAGGAAGTCAAATGCTTCTTCTAAGGTAATTTGCATTGCGATTGGACTCGCTGTTTCCAACCCAAGCCATAGTTTGGGATACATCCTGGCTGCATACCCCAGATTCAAAAGCAAATTTGTTTCAAAATCTTTACCAAAATCTTTATGTACAGCAGCTTTGGAAAATTGATTCATTGTCCAGTAGTCTGCTAACGCTAACTTCAAGGATGGATCTTGTTTACTCGCTACTAGAAATTGAATTTGCCAATTGTCTATTTGTGACGATGAAGGAGAATGTAACTGGAAGCACAGATGAAAAGGTGAATCAGATTGAGTACGGGTTATTTTGGTTTTCCACACCAACCATTGCTGATATTCCTCAAGGGCAGTATTTGTTGTTAGTGGATTATGCTGACGAGGATAAAAGCAAGATTCAATTAGAGAACCAGCAATTTGTTTGTCAAAAGCAGCTGTAGATGGGGTGTGAGTCACTAAATCATCAAGTACATATTCGGAAAAGTGACGCAATAGTGTTTCTCGATCAAAAAACTCAATGCGATCGCTAGTTTTTCCTGTACCTGCCACACAGATTAGTGGCATATATTCAATATATTTAAGAATATTTGCTTCATATTGTTCGGAAATAATTTCCCAGGTGGCATAAATTTCAAATGCTGCTAAAGAAGTCTTGCTTTTGCCTTTTTTCTTCGGATTTTCCGATGATAACTGTCGATATTTTAGTGCGGGAATAAATTGGTCTTTGAGGATTACTTGTTTAAAACTTTGAGTGTAATGATACCAAAATAATAAATCTGAACCAATTTGAAACTTCTCCGCATTATATATTGCTAAAAAATGGATATCTTTAAGTAGTTTGATAATATTAAGTGCTGTGACATTTTTGGTAGATACTACTGTTTCATAACAATCTACCTGCCAGTATTGGAATTCTTCATAGCTGTCAGTCAACTCAATTTCTAAATACTTGGTTAATTCTGGTGAAGGTAGGGGCTGATTATTGGTGGTTGGTAAGGCAAAGTATTTAGGAGATATGCGTTGGTTTAATTGAGTCTTGTCTTCTTTAATTCCCAATTCCTGTACTAAAAAGGTGATTAATTCGGATTCTCCCAAATGTCCAGGATGAATTTGTTGACTATTAGTGTGACTTTTTTGGGATAATTGAGTTTCTACCCACAAGTAAAAAGACCCTGACTGAATAAAGTCAGTTTCCTCGTTTGGTATCCAGGTGCCATGAAGTATTCTCATAGTTATAATGCCTCTGGATTGTTTGGAAATTCACGCGCCTTAGAATTACTTTAGCAAACAGAGGTGCTAGAATCATCTTCTTTATGCAAAAGAAAGCGATGACGCTATCGTGCGATCGCCAGACTTACGCGTCAAGAGCGATACCAGGGATAATAAAAATTTTTCGGCAGCGCAATAGTTTCTATTCTCGTTGCCAATATGCTCAGTCAGCGATCGCATATTGGAAAAGGATATGTTTGAGATTACCTCAAGTTATACCAATTCGCAATTCGCAATAGGCTAACGCAATGAAAAAACTTAGAGATAGCAACCCTTTCAGGGTTTACATCTGTTTCATGATTTTAGTGAAACGGTATTACTGCCCAGTGCGACCCTGCCCGTTAAATCCTGAATTCCGCTAACGCGCTGAAGGTGTGCGTGTAGTCCATCGTAGTCTTTATCTTTGGGTACGTTTTTTGAGTTTTTTTCTCTTGAGTGCTAACTGCTGAAGCCGCTCAATTTCAGTTAATACATCTTCGGGTTTGGTTTCCATTTCTAAGTCTGCAAGCTCACTGTCTTCATCATTGTCAATCCCCATTTTGTCTTGAATAGCATCAAGCATTTGCAATACTCGTGTGACTTCATGCTCAGTTAGTAGTGCAATTTGTAAATTTAAGTTGGCGCGATACTCGGTTTCTTCACTAAGGCGGTTTTGACTAATTAGCACAAATGTTGACAGGAAAATTGCTTCCAGCGATACCACCATTGTCAACAGTCCATAGGGAAATGGATCGAAGGGATGCACACCAATTTTTCCAGTGTTCAAAATAATCCAAGCTCCAAACCAGACGATATGTACGTAAACAAAGACTATATGTCCGGAAAAAGACGTAATAGTATCGGCAATTTGGTCTTGGAAGTTTCGCTTCTTAGCAGCTTGAAGCCGAAGACGGATAATAGTGCGAATATTCCGTTCTATGACTTTAGACAATAGTGGATTATCATTTTCATAGTCTAAGTATTCAAATTCCTCTTCGTTCATGCCGCCTTGCTGCATAATTTTGATGTCCTGCTTTCCATACCACTTTGAAAATATACAGAGAGTGAAAAAGCCCGTTTGGTCAGGATTTTATCTGGAATCCTGTTCAGAAATCAGACATAAATCCTACATTTTGGCTACAAATCAAAGTCAAGGCTGAATGTTTCTCCATCAGAATCCTCTTCTTCCTCTTCTGTAATTTTAGTTGAACTCCTTGAGGGAAGTTTGTTATCTTCAGTATTAATAGGGGTGAAAGCTACTTGTTGCGTCGGAAATGCACCCTTTCTGAAAGCAAAATAGCAATCGATGATAAAGTAAAGCGTCTCCAGGTAACTCTTGCCTAGTTGCTGTGATTCGGCAAATATCCGCTCTCGGTAGCTATCTTTGATCCGAACTTTTTCTGGGGTTAAGT
>NZ_JABXKI010000438.1 GCF_017115095.1 Nostoc sp. NMS4
TTTTTTAAAGCCAGTTCTAAAGCTTCATCTAAGGTTTGAGCAAAACCCATTGTGATGATATGAGTTGGAGTTTCAGCAATTGGTGTTGTCAGTTGTAAATCCTTACGAAGTTTGAGGGTAATTCTACCATTCATGGAAGTTTCAATGGCGGTGACATTTACTTCCCCGTCTCCTTGTGCCGAATGTCCATCACCAATAGAAAATAATCCACCTGGTACAAAAATCGGCAAAAATAAACGAGAACCAGCTTGTAATTCTCGATTGTCAATATTACCGCCGTAAGAACCTGGTGGGATAGAAGTTCGAGAGGTTTCTGGAGTAGCGACACCAAGAATCCCAAAAAAGGGTTTCAGGGGAATTTTTATGCCAGTACCCGCCGGAAATTCTGCGATATTGTTGGCTAAATCTAGAGGAATGAATCTCAATGCAGGTTCAGGAAACTGATTTGGTAAAGCCCCCCAACCTGGACGAATGGCATTGAAGCCGACTGGTAAACTAGGTGCGATCGCATCTAATTGTACTTCTAAAACATCCCCTGGTTCGGCATCTCGGACATAAATTGGCCCTGTAAGTAAATGTGGACCTCCAGCAATTTTACGTTCTGGCAGCAGATTTTGGCAGATATCGAGAAATTCTGGTGTGAGAAACTCTGGTGGTGCTTTGTCATAAACGTAGTAACCACTATAAGTTTCTACGTCAATAGTATCGCCAGAATCAATAATTAGGGCTGGTTCTAGTAGATGCGAGAAACCACCTAAATGCACGGTTTTTTTTGAAGCTTTTAAAATGTGATGACTCATGAATTTTTGTTTTTATTTAGGAGTATTTTTAGCCAAAAGCTGGTAAAGTACTTTGCTTTAATTTAACACCAATAACAGATATGCATTCCTACTCCCAAGTAGAAACATCTCGCAGTAAATTAGGGATTTCTCCTTGAGATAAGGGAAACTCTAGCAAGGTTTCTCTAATCCCTAAATATCCCGATTCAGCAAACGACAAAAGCATTCGTGAAAGTGCTAGCCAAACCTCCGGTTCATATTCCCAATCACGATAACGTGAAGCTTGACCAGCAATTGAACGTAGCGCCCAGAAATAAGAATTTCTCACCACCGAACCACCTTTTTTAAACTCTGGTAAATCTTCGTGGTGGATAAAAAGTATTTTATTTTCAATTCTAGCTCTCATTGCAATTTTAGATTTTAGATTTAAAGTAAATTTTAACTAGGGTGCTTATTGTTAATTTGTCTGCCATTAATTAGAAATACAGATTGATTAATTGAGGCTCCCTGGTAGTATATAACTGTGTGAATATCTATCAATGACGTAAGTTGGAGTAGATTAAGGTAGGTTATCTAGCTATGTAAATAACGATACCTGTGGAAAACTGACGCAATAGTGAAGGTTTTAAACCCTAGCTTCCTCTGGTTACTTTACTGAATCAGAACGCGCAGCGTGTCGCAGATAAGACAGGTTTCCTTCAGCCTGTTGCCCTCTGCATTAGTTTTTCCAACTTAAGGAATAGAGATGTCTATTACTAATGATAGAGCAAACAACATTATTTATAAGTTAGATTTTAATATTAATTAGTGATTTTATCGAATTATTCAAAAACTCGAAATCAATTATTTGCCGAAAAAGTAATTATTCAAGATTTGCATATGTATATAGCTTTGTGGCCAGGGAAAGTATATCCTTTAGGTGCAACTTGGGATGGAAAAGGAACAAACTTTGCTTTATTTTCAGAAAATGCTACAGGGGTAGAGCTTTGTTTATTTGATAACGATGACGAAGAAATTCGCTTACATCTGACAGAAAAAAACAATTTTGTTTGGCATGGTTACTTACCAGGAGTTGGCCCAGGTCAAAAGTATGGCTTTAGAGTTCATGGGATGTGGGCACCAGAAGTAGGTCATCGATTTAATCCCAACAAACTATTAATTGATCCCTACGCGAAAGCAATTGATGGTGAGTTTAGTAACGATCCGGCTGTGTTTGGCTACTCTCTAGACGCTGAGGAAAAAGACTTAGTTTTTTCTGAACTAGATGATGCCAAAATTATGCCCAAGTGTGTTGTGGTCGATCAATCTTTTGATTGGGAAGGCGATCAACTGCTGGCTACACCTTGGCATACAACTGTTATTTATGAAACCCACGTCAAAGGTTTTACTAAACTACATCCAGCTATTCCAGAAGAGTTGCGCGGCACTTATGCCGGGTTAGCGCATCCGGCTGCAATTCAACACTTACTGCAATTAGGAATTACAGCAGTTGAGTTAATGCCAGTACATCATTTTCTATCTCATCCGGGACATTTAGAAGATAAGGAATTAAAGAATTACTGGGGCTACGATTCTATCAACTATTTTGCTCCCTATTCTAGTTACAGTGCTAGTGGGACTGTGGGACAACAAGTCACTGAATTTAAGCAAATGGTTAAGGCATTACATTTTGCCGGAATTGAAGTGATCTTAGATGTAGTCTACAACCACACTGGCGAAGGAAATCATTTCGGGCCAACGCTATCTTTGCGAGGTATTGATAATTCTGTATATTACCGTTTGGTAAAAGACGATCCTCGCTACTACATGGACTTTACCGGCTGTGGTAACTCTCTGAATGTGCGTCATGCTCAAGTTCTGAAGTTAATCATGGATAGCTTGCGCTACTGGGTAACAGAAATGCATGTAGATGGCTTCCGCTTCGATTTAGCTTCGGCGCTGGCACGGGAATTATATGAGGTAGATAATCTATCAGCTTTCTTTGATATTATTCATCAAGACCCAATCTTGACAGATGTAAAGTTGATTGCGGAACCTTGGGACTTAGGAGAAGGCGGTTATCAAGTCGGGAACTTTCCACTGCGTTGGTCTGAATGGAATGGTAGATATAGGGATACAGTCAGAGATTTTTGGCGTGGTGTAGATGATAGTTTAGGACAATTTGCTTACTGTTTTACCGGTAGCCCTGACCTCTATCAAACAAACGGGCGCAACCCCAATGCAAGTGTTAATTTTGTGACGGCTCATGATGGTTTCACATTAAATGATTTGGTCAGCTACAACGAAAAGCATAATGACGCAAACGGGGAAGATAATAGAGATGGTGAAAGCCATAATAGATCGTGGAATTGTGGTGCAGAAGGCGAAACCGACGATGCAGAAGTAATGCGTTTGCGCGAACGGCAACGACGAAACTTTTTAGCAACCCTAATGCTATCTCAAGGTGTCCCAATGCTATTAGAGGGGGATGAAATTGGTTGTAGTCAAAAGGGAAATAATAATGTCTATTGCCAAGACAATGAGATTTCTTGGCGACATTGGGATTTGCATAAAGCGAACTCGGATTTACTAGACTTTACACGCGAACTAATTAATTTTCGTAATCAGCATCCAGTATTCCGACGACGTAAGTGGTTTCAAGGTCGCCCCATTCACGGTTTAGGCATTAATGATATTGCTTGGTTTAATTCTGATGGCAGTGAAATGACTGAGAAGCAGTGGCTAGTTAGTTATGCCAAAGTAATGGAGATTTTTTTGAATGGGCAGGGAATTGCTACTCCAGGCGATCGCGGTGAGCGGATTATTGATGAAAGTTTTCTGCTATTTTTCAACGCTCACTATGAGTTAATTGATTTTGCTTTACCAAATGAATTTAAAGAAAAGGTATGGGAGATAGTAATTGATACTAATGAGCCTCGCTTTTTAGAACGGGGAAAATTAGTTTCAGGCTCTCAAAGTGTACCAGTTACAGATCGCTCTCTGATGGTGTTACGCCTGATCAGTTAGCAGTACGATAAGAATTGATTTCTGAAAAAATCTCAGATTTGTAGGTTGGGTGGAGCGGAGCGCAACCCAACACATATCAGGATGTTGGGTTACGCAAAGCCTCCACCCAACCTACAATTTTTTTTGCAACTATTTAAGTTAGTAATGTTTCAATCCCTAATAGGGATTTTGATGAATTGCAATCAATTGATTTAGGATGCAATGATGCTATTGCCTGGTTTCAATCCCTAATAGGGATTTTGATGAATTGCAATCCAAAATGGTTTCGTTTGCAGCTTTTAGGAACGCTGTTTCAATCCCTAATAGGGATTTTGATGAATTGCAATCTGGTGCGAAGGGTGATACAGGGGAGAAAGGGGTTTCAATCCCTAATAGGGATTTTGATGAATTGCAATTTTTGCTCCAACTTACCAGCAACTATCTTTGCTTTGTTTCAATCCCTAATAGGGATTTTGATGAATTGCAATGGCTACAACATCACCAAAGGGTTTGGCAGAATTGGTTTCAATCCCTAATAGGGATTTTGATGAATTGCAATGGCGGAAGCCGGAAAGCCAAGCTGTATGTAGTTTTCAAGGTGCGGTTGCGCGATTCTAGAGTAATCATAGCATTAGAGAATTCCTTTGGGAAGAGTGTCGGGAAAAGTTAAAGGCTGACACCCAGTTTTTGTAAGCATTTCAGAGATTGCGCGGATGATAATTGGGTGATTAGGGGGGTGAAGTGCTTGCTGGTGTTGAGATAGAAGCACTTTTTTGGCGACGTGGAATTTGTACACCTACCCATTCGCGCATTTGAGATACAGGAACTCTATGAGACGCTATGCCCGCTAAAAATAATCTAATGGTGATGGGGGGCGCGATCGCTGCCTTCGGAGTCAGAAATACCGTCTTTAATATACTTATAGCCTCCCACATCACACGCAACACTTGTAATCTTAGTCTTGAGACTCCTCAGATGTAGATTCTGATTCGGTTTCAAGTTCTTCTGTTTGGACTTTCGCGGCTGGAGGTTTAACTGGTTTTGGGCCTCGCGCTAGGGCAGGATTCCCCTGCTGTCTGTTTTCATTCCCCGATCCTCTTTTTTCTTTGTCAGACGAGCGATTACGGCTCGGTTTTGAGCTTTTAGGGTTGGATTCAATAGGGGTTACAGAATCCGAATTTTCGGAATTGTTGTCAGCATTTCCTTGAGACTGACGTTCCGATTTCTTGATTGGACGTTCTACCATTGTTGATTTTTGTAAATTTATCTGTATAGTACATCGGTTTGGTGAATATAAAACTGCTCAGTAGCATTTTTTAAAGATTTTATTGCTAAAATTTCTGAGTAGCTCTAGATAAAAATTCAAAATTCAAAATCAAATAACCTCTAAGCTAGTAATGAAAAGTTTGTAGTAAGCACTTTAGTGCTTAGAAAATTAAGGACTAAAGTCCTTACTACGAACTTGCTTACCCAAGAATTTAAACTTGACAGACTACTAGCATTTTTTCCACAGCTATTATCCTAACCACTCAGGATTTTTGGCTGTACTATCAAATTGGCTAGTGGTTTTAAACAGTTCATACTGACCTTTAAGAGCAGCTTGGCGAGTCCGATTCAGTAATGCTTTAACTTGTTCCTGACTCATGGGTTTAAAAGTACGTACTGCCTCAAAAGCTTGGTTTAAGATCGCCATACTTTCAATACCTGTAATCACCGTTGAAGTTGGCAAATTCATCGCGTAATGCAGACATTCGATAGGTTTGACCACATTGCTTTTGAGGATGTTTTGGTCGCCCATTGATTTCATTCCCAGTACAGCAATTCCATCTTCAAGCAGCTTGGGTAAAACTTGCCTCTCAAAACTGCGAAAATGGGCATCCATCACATTTAATGGCATCTGCACTGTATCAAAATGGAAGTTATTTTGATTAGCAACTTCTAACATTCTCAGGTGTACTAAAGGGTCTTTGTGTCCAGTAAAACCTATGTAGCGAATCTTGCCAGCTTTTTGTGCTTCCACAACTGCTTCCATCGCACCACCAGGGGCAAAAATTCGGTCTGGATCTTCCATACGAATAACTTCATGATGCTGCAACAAATCAATACGGTCTGTTTGCAAACGTTTTAAAGATTCATCAATTTGTTTAGCAGCAACCGCCTTTGTGCGACCGTCGATTTTAGTCATCAGAAAAGCTTTTTCACGATAACCATTTTGCAGAGCTTTACCCATACGAATTTCGCTCCCTCCGTTATGGTAATCCCAGCTATTGTCCATAAAATTAATTCCGCGATCGAGGGCTGTACGGATCAGATCAATACCCTCTTGTTCATCTTTTGGTCTACCAATATGATGACCACCTAAACCAATTACAGATACTTGTTCTTTGATGCGTCCTAGTTGCCTGTAGAGCATTTCACCTTTTTTAATCTGGGGTGAGTTAGGCTTATTTTGCGCTAAAACCTGTTTGGTTAAACCTTGTAAAACAAATACCCCGGCTCCACCTAAACCAGAAGCAGAAACTACCTTCAGTAAATTTCGTCTGCTAATATCCACAAATTTATCCTTTTGCCACAATATGAGAACTTGTCTTCATAGCTTTGCATAGAGCAAAATTCGCTGCTTCTAACTGTTGAAGGATAAAAGCAATGAGGTGGAGATAGATTTTTGGTAGAGGGAGGATAATAGAAAAATATCCCATCGGTGTGTAAGCAGAGGAAGCATTGGAGACATATATAGCAATCCGATTTGATTCCTGATATATGTTGGGTTGCGCTCCGCTCCACCCAACCTACAATTTTTTTGCAACTTGCAAAAATCCTTGAATCACCCCTCCCCAACTCTCCCCTTGTGAAGGGGAGGGCGCAAGATTTAAAGTTTCCCCCCAATATATCGGGGGGATTAAGGGGGGTCTATTCGACTTATGCAA
>NZ_JABXKI010000409.1:0-1893 GCF_017115095.1 Nostoc sp. NMS4
CCTAATCCCTGGTCTTCGGCGATGCCATGACGAATTAAGTATAGTTCCATATTTTGTATTATTAGTGATCGGTTAAGCTGCTATTATGCAATGTTAGAACGCTATCCACCACTTAGCAATCTGTCATACTCTGGATGTGATCCAATCCAAAACCATACAAAATCATCATCTTCTTTTACAGCAAGCGCCCGATAATATATACCAATACGCACTGACCAAAACTGACCGACTTTTTTGAAATGCAATGATGGATATTTGGAATCTTCCCGAAGAAACTCGTAACATCGATCAGCAAGCTCTTGGATATCAATTGGTAACTGGCGATAGTAATACCAAAAATCTGGGGTTGCTCGATGTTTCACAGATCAGTACAGCGCCCTTCTCGGAGATGTTTTAGTGCTTTCTCTGCCAATACATCTAACCGACCTTCAGCCACATCTTTTTCAATCTGTTTATCCCAGGCTGCTGCATCGAATTCCGCAAACCAGGCATGAAAAGCAGCCAGATTCTCTGGTGAAAGTTGACTAACATCGAATTCGACGTTTATAACCTGCTCGTCGTCTAATTCCTTCTTTAGTTGTTTCTCATTTTTCTCATTTATTATTAAATCTCTAGTTAATTCGAGTGCGATAAGATTGCTTTTCTGATTTATTAAATTTCTAGTTAATTCTAGTCGTTTATCCCCAGTTGCTGCATCCAGTTCCGCAAACCAGGCACGAAAAGCAGCCAGATCCTCTGGTAAAAGTTTACTAACAGCTGATTCGACTTTTATAACCTGCTCGTCGTCTAATTCCTTCTTTAGTTGTTTCTCTTTTATTAAATCTTTAGCTAGTTCTAATGATGAATCAAACCACGACTCTTCTGGACTATCAGTTCTCCATTCGTCCAACAATTCACCAACCAAATTATCAAACTCTAGCACATTTACGCAATATGGAGTTCCAATGTATCCATGAGCAAGACTATTCCAAGCTTCAAAACAAAACTGAGCAAAGTCAAATTGAGAAATTGATAATTCTCCCAAAGAGTACATATGCTTAAGTAAGCCTATAACTGGGAAACGTTCAATAGGAATCGATACATCAACTGCTCGCTTTCTTAACGCTCCCTCAAAAGTACTCCATAGCAACAGAAAGGCTGCTTTAAAGGCTTGTTCAATTTCATCACTCTCAATCAGCCTATGAGCTTCGTGAAAACGATCAGCTAAATCTTGCCATGAAGGAAGTTGTTCGGATGTTCCAGGTAATGACTTGGCTTCTATGTCTTCAAGCGTGACCAATAAAAAACGCCAGCCTTGATGTTTACTCACTTCTTCTGCTAAAGCCTGTAAACGATCAACTGACACTCGGCTGAGGTTGGTTTTTACTTCAATTACCAAACCCGATCCGTCTCTAATAGCAATTATATCTGGTTGGTAGTTCCCCAAATTGAATGGTAATTTATCTGTTTTGGGTTTAAAGACAACACGAAATCCTTGACTTTCGTACTTCTCTGCCAGAGATTTTACCTTTTCATCGTAGAGAATTTTAGTATTGTTAATCATAAGTATTTTTCCACTGGTTGAGATTCACTCACTTTTACATAAACACACTCTTTACCTGTGATGACAGCACGCTGTAATAAAGAAGGTAGACTTATAATATCAATCGGATCAGACATAAATCGACGATGACTATCTACATCTGATACTAAACTATCATCTTCAAAAACTAAGTCTACAAGTGCATCCTGAATTGGCTTGATAATGTTATCGATGTCAGCCGGAAATTCATCACAAAGATAAACTAAGGTCAGTTGTAGATCGCCGTCTTGAATGGGACTGTTATCTTTCCAAACCTTTTGGGCTTCAACGCGCACAAAATTCTTCCATGCCTGAAGATTTTCTCTTTTCTT
>NZ_JABXKI010000409.1:2751-6666 GCF_017115095.1 Nostoc sp. NMS4
TTTTTGCTTAATTTGAGCGTCGAATACTTCCCATTTCATTTTCGCATAAGCGGAATTTTCGTTGCTGCCTGATAAGAAGCCCATCGGAATTTCAAAGCCACCTGCGCTTGTTCTTCCACCGCCGAAAAAGCGCCCTGCACTATCTTGTCCAAAGGCTTCTTTGATGAATTCATCGGGGTCAAGGGTAAGTTTACTGGTTCTCAAGGAACCAATGACTATTTCTAGTTCTTCGTCTTCATCGTGAACAATGCCATAAACTACGGCGGTGTGAACGTTTTCTTCGGTGACGAGAAAATCAGCCGCTTGGGGGATGGCATCACGGTCTTCGTAGCGTAAGTACCCTACACCAGCAATGGAAAAGTTATTTTGGACGATGCGATTTTTTAGCGATCGCTCGATCACATCCATTACCCGCTTGGAACGGTTGGCCTGTAAAATAGCATTCAGCAGTTGCGCGTCATAAAATCGGCTTAAATACGCCGCCGCCATAAAATCTTCTTCTTGCGCTTGCATCAGCCGATTTGTATCGGATCGCAAGCCATGCATTAAGGCAGTAGCGCATTTGACGTGTTGATTTATGCTGCTATCTAATGCTAATAATCCCGTTTGCAGGTACTGAGTAAAAATTGTTGCCGTCGCTCTTACGTAAGGGCGAATATCCTCAAATTCTGATTGCAAATCGCCTTGGATGCTGTGATGGTCGATGAGTACCACTAAAGGGATTCCAGCCTGTTGCACCGATGACAGTAGTTGTGAAGTGGTTCCCTGGTTGTCAATTAATACAAAACCTTGATAAGATGACAAATCTTTTGTTTTCAAGGTTTGTGTTGTCCAGCGTTGGATAGGTAAGTTAGTCAGCCTTACCAAGGCAATATTTTCTTGATGGCTCAATGCGCCAGCATAAATGATTTCACATTTGATATCATATTGCTGGGCAATTAACTGGTAAGCCCAGGCACAGGAAAGGGCATCAGGGTCGGGAAAATCTTGCAGAATTACCAGTTGGCGATCGTGTCGGTGTGCCAAAAGGGTTCTTTGCAGTTCTTCTGACTTTTGTTGTGCCAGAGAATTACCACGGTTACTGAGATATATCGCTCCATCACCTACCGATGGCGGTAATGACGGACTTTTAAATGCAACTTCCACTGGCGCTTTCTCGATTTCAGGTTCCTCTGGGTTTGGCTCTGTGGTCAATGACAAACTCTCAAACTGAGTAACGGGAGAATTAAAGTACATAGGGAACTTTTTTAAAGTGTGAGGCTCCTTTAATTCAGAAATACTACGAGCAGCAATTCCCTGAATTTAGCCACATTATTATGATCTTCGCAAAAATCTCAAGACATTGCACTATACATCTAAGTATATTTCTTATCAGTAACAGCGCTCAACAATCAACTAACTTCCACTAAAGGGCATACAGCAAGTAAGTTGAGGATATCGGGCTGTATCTGGCAGCATAAATATGTTTTAGGAGTTTTGTTCTCTCTCGTAAATTGAATCAGGGAGATTTTTATCTAACTTAGAGTATACTTTCTATCTTACACTTTAGAATTAGACCTTGATATTTAAAATATTCGTATGGTTAATATTCTCATTATTGTGACTATTGAGCAATTAACAATTATTTTTGATGAACAACGCGGGTTTTGTATACCTCTGAAAATTGAGAGTGAAGTCTAATGGAAAAGGGCAGAATACAGGGGTAATGAGGAGCAAAGGGGAAACTCTATATACATACAACAAATTTAAAAGCTTGATAGTTGATGCGATCGCCTTTGTTGCTAGCCATATAGTCGCCAATTTTTTAACAGATAACTAAAGTTATTGGCTATGTCCTAAAGTTAAGAGGATATTTCCTCTCTGCTCCTCTGATTTTTTGCTCAAAGACCTATAACATACTTTTGCCACTCTGTATGCAGTCCACTCTTAAGATGTTTGCTGACCTCGAAATAGAGACTGCTATAAGGTTGGCGCGGGGGATGACGCAAAGGCATGTGAGCTTCGTGGGGAGTCCGACTGCCTTTTTTGACATTGCAACGGACACAAGCGGTAACAATATTCTCCCAAGTATCGCCTCCGCCGCGCGATCGCGGTATTACATGGTCTAGTGTCAACTCATCCCCTGTGTAACCACAGTATTGACAGGCATGACCATCACGGTGCAATATATTTCGGCGAGTTAGAGGGATTTCTTTATAAGGAACACGTACATAATGACGCAACCGGATCACGGTCGGCAACGGAAAATCCGTGTACAGAAATTTACCGTTGTGTTCCACACGTTCTGCTTTGCCCTTGATTAAAAGAACTACAGCACGACGCCAACTCGTTATATTGAGAGGTTCGTAAGAGGCGTTTAAGACTAAAACCTTCCCCATTATTTACGCTCAAGGGTATGAGTTTTACAATATATTAACACAAATACACCCTGCTAGGGAGATGAGAAGAAATTATACTTTTGGGAGAATTGGGCATGGGGCAGGGGAGCAGGGGGAGAAGAATTAATAACCAATGCCCAATGCCCCAACATCTTGTATCAATTCCAATCTGAAGGTTAAACTTCCTATTTAATCTGATCTCGCTTTTAGGAGCGTGTATAGATAGATAACTTGAAAGTTTAGCCGTGGCGAGATAGGAGTCAGTACAAATGTTAAGTCGCAAACAAATCCCCGGTGTAGTTCCTAATCAGCAGTGCGATACCTACGCATGGTTTTCACAACGAGCCTGGGTAGAAATTGATTTAGAGGCGTTGTCGTACAATGTACAGCAATTGGTGCAGTTTTTATCACCGCGTACCCAATTGATGGCAGTAATAAAAGCTGATGCCTACGGACATGGAGCAGTAACAGTCGCCCAAATTGCCATCCAATCGGGAGCTAGTTGGCTAGGTGTAGCTACAGTTCCAGAAGCGATTCAATTGCGAGAAGGTGGGATTGAAGCGCCCATTTTGATTTTAGGGGCAACTCATACATTAGAGCAGATTCATGCGATCGCACAATGGAAACTTCAGCCCACACTCTGTAGCCCTAAACAAGCTTTAGTATTTTCTGATACTCTGGAATCGATGAATCATGGTTCTCCAGTACCCGTACACATTAAATTAGACACAGGAATGTCGAGGTTGGGAACTAATTGGCAGCAAGCTGGCGAATTTGTGCAATTAGTGCAGCGATTACCACATCTTGAGATTGCCAGTATTTATTCTCATTTGGCGACAGCAGACGAACTTGATACCACGGCAATGGAAGAACAGCATAAACGATTTGAGGATGCGATCGCTCAAATCAAAGCAATGGGAATTCCAGTACCCTGTTTGCATTTGGCAAACTCAGCCGCCGCACTCACAAATCCGGCATTGCACTACGACATGGTGCGTGTAGGTTTAGCTGTTTATGGACTCTACCCAGCACCGCATTTACAAAATGCGATCGATCTCAAGCCTGTTTTGCAACTTAAAGCACGAGTCACCCAAGTTAAAACAATTGCCGCCGGAACAGCTGTTAGCTACGGCTATAAATTTACTGCCCCGCGTGAACTTCGCCTCGCTGTCGTGGGAATTGGCTATGCTGACGGTGTTCCTCGCAGTCTTTCCAACAAAATGCAAGCCTTAATTCGCGGTCAGCGCGTGTCGCAAATTGGGACAATTACAATGGATCAGTTGATGCTGGATGTGAGTGCCATACCCAATATCCAAGAAGGAGAAGTAGTCACCTTACTAGGAGAACAGGGAAAAGAACAAATTTCAGCAGACGATTGGGCAAAACAATTAAACACTATTTCTTGGGAAATTCTCTGTGGATTCAAGCATCGTCTGCCTCGTGTTGCAGTCATGTAATTGGGCATTGGGCATTGGGCATTGGGCATTGGGCATTGGGCATTGGTTATTCTCCCCCTGCCTCCCCTGCCTCCCCTGCC
>NZ_JABXKI010000416.1 GCF_017115095.1 Nostoc sp. NMS4
TCACAATGGGTTTTGCTCAAACCTTAGATGAAGCTTTAGAACTGGCTTTAAAAAATACGATCGCTTTTCTGGAAAGCTTCGCCAATTTGTCGTCAGAAGATGCTTATGTATTGTGTAGTTTAGCTGTGAATTTTCACATCACTCAAGTTGTCAATAGTCCCCAAAAAGGTGTGCATGGAATGTTACCTAAATCAATTTTTGACAATAAAATTAATTTATAATTTGCAATCTAGCAACATTCTTTATGTCTAATATCTTTATCCAATTGTTGTTAATTGGTTTAGTTTCTGGGATTGCTGGCGGGATGTTTGGTATCGGTGGTGGTGCAATTATGATTCCGGCAATGGTATTAGTAATTGGTTTGGATCAGAAGTTAGCGACAGGAACTTCTGTGGCTGCTCAAATTTTGCCAATCGGCATTTTAGCAGCCTTAGTTTACCATCGCAACGGTAATCTTAATATCAAATATGCCCTGATTATTGCAGTTGGTTTAATCGTGGGTAACTTCTTTGGGGCATTGTTTGCAAATCAGCCGTTTATTAGTAGCGAATTAATGAAAAAGCTGTATGGGATCTTTGTGTTAATAATAGGTATTCGTTATTTACTGTCAAATTAAAGAGTTGAATTAAGCTTCAGCAATATTTTTGTTAAGCCATCGCCCAATTGCTCAATAGATTCTTGCTGTTTAGAATCTTTTAACGTGCCATCAGGATTGAAGGCTTCGTAAGCTTTGGGTACAGCTATTTGGTCAGGAAGTACCAAAACTTTGATGTTTCCCAAAATAGACCGCAGGTGAACCAAACCGCGCAAACCACCAAGAGCGCCTGGGGAAGCGCTCATAATGGTAGCAACCTTACCTGCAAAAGCAGCCAACGATGCTTCATTTGGGGCTGGACGGGATGCCCAGTCAATGGCGTTCTTTAGAACTGCTGTGAGGGAACTGTTATATTCCGGCGAAGCAATCAGCAATCCTTGATGAGAAATCAGCAAATCCTTGAGAGTGCGGGCGTTGGCTGGTAGACCTTCTTCAGCTTCCAAATCTTCATCAAACAGAGGTAAAGGCAAATCACGGAGGTCTAGATAAGTCACTTCTGCCCCTGCTGTCTTAGCGCCAGTCGCCGCGATTTTTACCAATTTTTTGTTGTAAGAATCAATCCGGGTGCTGCCAGCAAAGGCGAGGATTTTAGGTGTAGATGCCATAGTTAGAGGTTGAACACTTCAGCTGCATTATCCTGTTTTCAGGCGATCGCTATTTGCTACCTTTAGATTTTCTTTACAAATTTTCTGGTTATGGCAAATTGGTCTGACTCTTATCTTGGCAAGTTACGACAAATTTTAGGCGATCGCATACTTCTATTATTTGGTACACGTGTGATTATTGAAGATAATTTGGGGCGTGTTTTGTTGCAAAAGCGGAGTGATTTTAAACTTTGGGGGCTACCTGGCGGCTGTCCTGAAGTCGGCGAATCTGCTGAAGAATGTTCAGCACGAGAGGTTTTTGAAGAAACTGGTTTAACAGTTAAGCGTTTTGCAGCTGTGGGATTTTCTTCTAACCCAGCCTTTGAAGCTGTCACTTATCCTAATGGCGATCGCGTCCAAAATTTCATTTTAATTTTGCGAGCTGTGGAATGGTCAGGTAGTCTCGCTTGCTTAGATGGAGAATCGCTGGCGCTGGAATTTTTCGATTTGGCTAACTTACCTACGTTAATGCCAAACGATCGCCCAGTTTTGGAAAAGTTTCAAGAATACAAAAAAAGCGGCGAATTTCTCATGTTCTAAAGCATTTTTTCTAAGAATTGCTTGGCGCGATCGCACTTAGGATTTTGGAAAAACTCGCCAGGAGTAGCATCTTCTGCTAAAATACCCTGGTCGAGGAACATAATCCGATTGGCAACAACTCTAGCAAACCCCATCTCATGGGTAACGATCGCCATTGTCATTCCCGATAGGGCTAAAGCTTTCATCACTTCCAGCACATCTTTGACCATTTCGGGATCTAGTGCAGAGGTGGGTTCATCAAATAAAATCATCTCTGGTTCCATTGCTAATGCCCGAGCGATCGCTACTCGCTGTTTCTGTCCTCCCGATAGTTTGGATGGATATACATTTGCTTTTGGTTCTAAACCGACCTTAGCAAGCAATTCTAAGCCCTGTTCTTCGGCTTTTTGCTTGTTTATTCCTTTCACCTTGATGGGTGCGTAGGTGACATTTTGCAGCACATTCATGTGGGGAAACAAATTAAAATGCTGAAATACCATCACCAAATGCTGGCGTACTTTAGCGATGTTTACCTTGGGATTGGTAATTTCTTGTTCGTGAAAGTAGATTCTGCCTCTGGTGGGTTGTTCTAACAAGTTCATGCATCGCAAAAATGTAGACTTACCTGAACCAGAAGGGCCTAATATAGCAACCACTTCGCCCTGATAAAACTCAGTGGAAATATCTTTGAGTACGTCAAGTTTGCCAAAGGATTTAGATAAGAATTCCGTGCGAATCACTACATTACTCACTTTCCCGCAACCTCCTTTCTAAAGCGGATGCACCCAAGGTCATACCCATTACCAAAACATAGTAGATTAACCCTGCAAATAGCAGTGGTTCAAAATAAATATACTTATTTGCACCAACAATTTGGGCGCTGCGTAATATTTCCACTACCCCAATTGTTGACACCAGCGCCGAATCTTTCAGCAATCCGATAGTTTCATTTACCAATGCAGGGAGAATATTCTTTAATGCTTGGGGCAAAATCACATCCCACATCATCAACCAATAGGGAACACCCATAGACATCGCCGCTTCACTTTGTCCTTTATCCACCGCCTGAATTCCACCCCTGATGGTTTCCGACATATAAGCGCCAGAATTCAGCGTAAAAGTTAGCACCCCAGCTTCTAATGCTGAAATGTCATAGCCTGTAAGCTGAGGTGTTGCGTAGTAAACTAATGCCAACTGTAATAACAAAGGTGTGCCTCGAAAAACAGAGGTGTAGGCGTTAGCAACCCAGGTAAGCGGCTTGATGCCGAGGATTTTTAATAGAGATAGGATTGTTCCCCAAATTAACCCCAATGATACAGATAATAGGGTGAACAACAAAGTTAACGGGATTCCCCGGAGAATAAAGGGAATGTCAGGAAGAATTCTGGTGAAGTCGAGATTTAATCCGCCTTTGGTAGTAGTTGAAGATGCAGGAGTGGCGGTAACATTTTGTGAAAACCATTTGGCGACAAGTTTATTCAATGTGCCATTATCCTTCATTTGTTGAAGGACTTTGTTAAACGGTTCTACAAAAGAAGAACCTTTGGGAAAAGCGATCGCCGATCCACTTGCTTCTTCTGAGGGAATTGTATTAAATTCTAAATCTGGGTTAGCTTGGGCAAATCCTTTCGCAACGGTATCCTCAACAATTGCTGCATCAATTCGCCCAGATTTGATTTCTTGAACTACTTCCGGCACTTTGTTGAGTTGCTTTAACTGAATACCTGCAACTTTTTTAGCAATTTTCTGGGCGTTTTGTTCTTGTATTGTTCCTAGTTGTACGCCAACTTTTTTTCCTGATAAGTCTTGGGGTTGTTTTAGGTTACTACCTTTAGGAGCGACAATCGTATCTTTGGCTTCGTAATAAATAATTGAAAAATCAATATTTTTTTTACGTTCTGGAGTCGGTGTCATCCCAGCCATTACAAAGTCAGCGCGATTTGCTTGGAGTGCAGGAATTAAGCCATTAAAATCCGATTCCATTATTTGGAGTTTAAACCCTAATTTTTCAGCAAGGGTTTTGGCAATATCTATATCAAAGCCAACGATTTGGCGCTCGCCTCCTTTAGTATCATAAAACTCATAAGGGGGATAATCTGGGGAAGTAATCATTGTCAGCGTGTCTTTACCTAAAGATGAGGCAGCTTTTAGAGAATTACTATGTCCGATGATAATGCTGATTGCTACTGCTACAACTAGTATTGTTGATAGCCATGCTTTTTTTTTCATAAATTTGATAATTATATAAATTCCATAGCTATCAAAAGATTTTAGTGTAGCTATAAGTTTTGTATAGAAGCTTTTGAATCTGCACTTGCTTTGTTGTTAAGACTCCTTAAAAATAGATAGGTATGGTTCATAAATAAAAGCTCGGTTACGTTTATTTCCAGTAACTTCTTTCACGATTCCTATATTACATAATTCTCTAACTAAAATGTTAGCGTTAGTGTATGATAATTGGGTAAATTCTTGAGCCATTTCTATATTAAAAACTGGTTTATAATAGAGTTTTTCGAGTAAAGCTATAGCATTTCCTGCCTTCCGATTTCCCATTTGTTCCATTACTATTTTACGATGATCTTCTTTTAAATTAACTATTTGACGAGCAACAGTAGATGCTTCCTGGGAAACTTCATATACACCTTTTAGAAAAAACTTAAGCCAGCTTTCCCAGTCCCCATTATCCCTGATAGATTGGAGATGATTGTAATATTGCAAACGGTATTTTTTGAAGTAATAAGATATATACAGCAGAGGACGTTTTAATATATTTTTTTCACATAATAATAGAGTAATTAGTAAGCGTCCTGTTCTTCCATTGCCGTCTTCAAAAGGGTGAATTGTCTCAAACTGAGCATGAGCTAATCCAATTTTAATTAAAGCTGGCATTGGAGCAGAGTCATGTAAAAACTTCTCAAAATTACTTAAAGCTTCTTGCATATCATGAGGTGGAGGTGGAACATAAGTAGCTTCCTTTAAATTACATTTTCCCTCACCAATCCAATTTTGGCTGCGGCGAAATTCTCCTGAACCCTTTTCAGAACCTCGACCTTCTCTCAATAATTCTTTATGAATTTCACGGATCAATCGTAATGATAAAGGAAAATTATTCTCTAATCTTTCGAGTCCGTGATTAATTGCTGCAATATAGTTGACAACTTCGGTTACATCTTGCGGGTTGTCTGGTTCCACTGTACGGGATTCAAACTCAAGGACATCTATCAAAGAAGCTTGTGTTCCTTCTATCTGACTTGACAACACTGCCTCTTTACGAACATACATAAACACGAATAAGTCGGGATTCGGTAAAGCATCTGTTGATCCATCTAAACGACCTAATGCTCTATCTGCTTGTGATAAAAGTTCTAACATTTCATCATCAATACATAATTTGGGTATAGGCGGTAAAGGATTAGGTATAAAAGCTTTGTATCCACTAAGCTGTTCTATGTATCTACCTGCTCTATCGGTATCAATCATATTATCGATTTCATTCACAAGAGACAATTTTTTCTCCATGTTATCAAATACCCTTATTATCAGTAATAAGAATTTTTTTGTGTTTTTACATGATATAATTTCAGACTCAATATATTTAAACTAGACTTTTTTGTTTGGTTGCCTCCAGTAACTTAATGCTGGCATAAATAGCATCAATATAAGGTGTGGGAATTTGAGTTAGTTTTCCCAATTCTCCCACCGCGCCCACGATCGCGTCTATCTCCGTAGCGCGTCCAGCTTCAATATCTTGTAGCATTGAGGTTTTATGAGCGCCAACATTTTCTGCGCCATTAATTCGCTGTTCTAAACTAATACCAAACTTAATACCCAAATTTTCGGCGATCGCTTGAGTTTCACTCATCATTTGCCGCGCTAGTTCACGGGTGAGGGGATAGCGGCAAATATCCTCTAGAGTCGCACCAGTTAAGGCACTGATGGGATTAAAGGCCACATTTCCCCACAACTTGATCCAAATTTCCGTGCGAATTTGATTGCGGATCGGTGCTTTAAATCCTGCCTGTTTTAAAGTCTGTGCCAATAATTGGATGCGATCGCTTTTACTACCGTCGATTTCACCGAGAGTAAAGCGATCGCCTTCAATATGTTTAATTACACCTGGTTCAATTATCTCAGTTGCCGGGTAAACTACACAACCGATGGCGCGTTCAGCACCGATACTAGCTTCAATAATCCCATCTGGATCTACAGATTGAATCCGCGTACCTTCATATTCACCGCCATACTTGTGAAAGTACCACCAAGGAACGCCATTTTGGGCTGTCACCACCATTGTGTGAGGATTGTAGAGTGTAGGGAGAAGAGGTGCGATCGCAGCTACACTGTGAGCCTTCACAGTTAAAATTACTGCATCCTGTGTCCCTGCTGACTGAATATCGCTAGTTACCAAAGATGGAGTAGCAATTTGACTAGAAGCGTCTGCCATCAACAACTTCAGCCCATTTTTTTGAATCGCCTCCAAATGAGAACCACGCGCAATCAGCGTCACCTCTTCACCAGCCAATGCCAGTTTTGCCCCTAAATATCCACCAATCGCACCCGCGCCAACAATACAAATTTTCATTTTGTCAAAAAATATGATTTTTGGAAGACTAAGTACACAATTTCGTAAGTTCATAGCGAATTCCTCTGCGTACCTCTGCGCTTCCCTCAGCGTTCCTACCCTGCGGGAAGGCGTTCGCGTAGCGTCTCGTAGAGAAGCGCCTATGCGTTTAAAACCGTTACGAATTAATGCAAAGCTGTACTAAGATGCTCCCTACTACTTTACTCATTACTCATTACTCAGCACTCATTACTCTTGAAGCTTTGCATGGCTTCTAATAAATCTTGATGAACAGATTTTGAAGCAGCTACGAGC
>NZ_JABXKI010000151.1 GCF_017115095.1 Nostoc sp. NMS4
AGGAAAGATAATGCGCCACAAAATTTTGCAGTTCTGCGTCATCTAGCAGTTAATGCTTTAGGAAAGGAAAAGAGCAAAAAACTGGGAATTAAAAGCAAACAGTTTTGTGCAGGATTGGATAACGAATATTTAACAAAAGTCTTAGAATGTATCTGATAAAAATCAGAAAATTTATCTCAAAATAAATAAATAATTTATTCTTCCCTGATTCTCAATTGAATCTAGATTTTGTATGCCCAAAAATCCCGATGTTAGTATATAGAAGTGAAGAGGATAAGCTCATTATAAAAAATAACTAATTACTCTGAAATAATTAAAGTTTTAGGATATTAATAAAGAATTTTATAAGCATTTGAATTCAATTATATGTTTTCCTGTGTGTTGATACATTAATACGGTATTTTGTCAATATAATTTAGATGCGTTCCCCCTGGGTGTATCCCTCACAACTTCCTCATCAGCAATTAACTGAGGAGCATTATAATCACCTTTATAACCGCGAAAAACTTCCTTCAGAGTTCCCGGACTAGCAACCCCAGCACACATTAGCATTAAATTAAGCCAAGCTTTTTGTGACGTTGATAGCATTGGGAATTGTATATTTAAACCGCGATAAAGCCCTAACAAAGCGTGAATTTCAGCATTTGGATCTACAAACAACCATTCTTGAGGAAATCTTGTATATTCGCAAAATTTGATCCCAGAATTGCGGTTTCCAATTCCAATAGCGCGAATTGTGATTCCTCTGGTTTCGATCTCTTCTTTTTTTCTGTGCAACCACCAAGCATATTCTAAATTATCAAAATCTCCTAACTGCGACCAAATAAGTACGAGCAACTTTGAAGTATTTGAGCAACCATCTAAAACGGGTTTAATCTCTCCATCACTAACTCGCAAGCGTTGAGTTTGACTCAAAATTGAGTAAATATCTGGAGAATTAGAGCGTGTTTGAGTATTCATTCCTGAATTGGGCATTGGGTATTGGGCATGGGAAAGAGGCAGAGGGGCAGAGGAGAAAGATTTGCTGTAATTTCCCCCCTGCTCCCCTGCTTCCTCATCCCCAGCCCCTAATTACGCATCATCTAAAGCTGCAATTCCAGGCAATACCTTACCTTCAAGTAACTCCAAGCTAGCGCCGCCGCCAGTGGAGATGTGGCTCATTTGATCGGCTAAACCAACCTTTTCCACAGCCGCTACTGAGTCGCCACCGCCGATGATGGTAGTTGTACCAGTTTTACCGATTTCTGCTAAGGTATGAGCGATCGCTTCCGTACCTGCTGCAAACTTATCAAACTCAAATACACCCATAGGCCCGTTCCAAATTACCGTTTTGGTATCTGCAAGGGCATCTTGGAAAAATTTCACCGAGTCTGGCCCAATATCCAAACCCATCCAACCATCGGGGATATTCTCAATGCTAACGGTTTGAGAATTGGCATCAGGGGCAAAGTTATCTGCCAATACCACATCTGTGGGAAGCAATAAAGCAACGCCCCGTTCTTTAGCCTTAGCTTCCAAAGATTTCGCTAGTTCTAGCTTGTCTTCTTCCACCAACGACTTACCAACATTCAAACCACGGGCTTTGTAGAAGGTGAAAATCATCCCACCACCGATGATCAGCTTGTCGCACTTTTCTAGCAGTGTTTCAATTACGCCAATTTTGCTGGAAACTTTGGAACCACCAATAATTGCCGCTAAAGGACGTTGAGGATTTTCAATGGCGTTTTGCAGATATTGCAATTCCTTCTCAACCAAATATCCAGCCACCGAAGGGCTGAGGAATTTAGTCACGCCTTCAGTAGAAGCATGGGCGCGGTGTGCAGTCCCAAAGGCATCATTTACATAAAAATCAGCATTAGCTGCCAATTTTTTCGCAAATTCTGGGTCATTCTTCTCTTCTTCTGGGTAAAAACGGACATTTTCAAGTAACAACACTTGCCCATTTTGCAATGCGCCAACTTTAGCTGCAACTTCATCGCCAATGGAATCATCAGTTTTAATGACTTCTTGCCCCAGTAACTCAGACAGACGCTTGGCAACGGGAGTTAGGCGTAATTTGTCATCCACACCCTTGGGACGGCCAAAATGGCTGGCGAGAATGACTTTAGCTCCCTTCTGCGTCAAATCTTGGATGGTTGGTAGAGCGGCGCGAATGCGAGTATCGTCGGTAATGTTGCCTTTATCGTCCACAGGCACATTAAAGTCAACCCGCACTAAGGCACGTTTCCCAGATATATCAGCCGAAGATAAACTTGCTAAACTTTTTTTGGACACACCAAACTCTCCTGATTGCCTTTTTGTTATTGTTTTGAAAGTAGAACTATCAAAGATTTTACCGGAGTCAGGGGTACCCAAGTGACAGAGATATTTAAGACGGTATTATTTCCTATCGATCAAAGTCGGGAAACGCGGGAAGCTGCTGATGTTGTCACCAATGTAGTTAAAAAATACAGCAGTCGCTTGGTGCTGCTGTCTGTGGTAGAAGAAGCACCTCCAGATGCTCCTAGTGCCGACGATCCGATGGTGTCGCCAGAGGTAGTTGCTAAACTGCTAGAAAATGCTCAGGCTTTATTTTCTGGGCAAGGAATTCAATCGGAAATTCTGGAAAGGCGAGGCAAACCAGCTTTTACGATCTGCGATGTGGCTGATGAAATCGGGGCAGATTTAATTATTATGGGCTGTCGGGGGCTAGGTTTGACTGAAGAGGGAGCGGATGATAGTGTTACCACTCGCGTAATTAACCTTTCACCTTGCCCAGTGCTGATTGTGCCTTAGCAGTGTGTTGCTCAATACTAGTAAATTTGTAGGGCGATCGCTATTGAAGAAGAATTCAGAAGTCAGAATGGGCTAAACGCCCCGCTACCGCTAATAGGAGTCAGAATAAAGACGCGACGCTCGATTACTCGCTAATGCTACGCTATCCGCCAGTCGTACAGAATTCATTCTGAATTCTGACTCCTGACTCCTGAATTCTGTTCGATAAAAATTTCTGCGGTTGTTGTAAAAAGGGGGCGAAGAAGGTTGTCCTAGATTTCGTGGTGCTAAATAGAGGATGTTTGAAAAGTCTAATTTCTTACTAACCGGGCGACTAGAAGTCGCGGCTACACAAACTCTCACCTGCCTATCGCGCTTGCGCTGCGCTTGGCGCACCACGCAGGTTAAAAACCTTAATTTTCTCTTAGTCCACCTCCGTGGACTAAGTTTTGTGTAGTAGCGAATTCTATTCGCCCAATACTTTTCAAACAACCTTTTAGGGTTCAACAATTAAAAGCGATAGTTGCGATCGCGCACCCACATACTAAGTGGTACTGCCTTTCCTTGTGGGTCTACTTTCGCCTTCACCACAATGGGTGGTACTTGTCCTCTGCGGGCGCGTTGGGCTTGTAAGTCGTTCCGAATCTGCTGGCGTTGGTTTTCTGGGATGTAATATGTTTCTAAGCCGTAGTTAACAGAACCATTCTGATAAACACCTTTTAAGGCTACTTGATTGGCTCTTAGAGTTGTGGGGCGATCGCTACTTACTCGTAATGGTCTCCAAGCTCTGGGAACACCGCGCCCAGAAGACAATTGCTCTTGCAAAGTCACGTAAATATTGGTTCCTTCAGGCAATCTTCGACCACTTCCCCGACCTTTGCTGACTAATGTTTGCCAGCCAGGTAATCTGCTCAAATTTGAGGTACGGGATATGTTGTAATCTAAGTCTAAAGTGTTACCTTCTAACACATTGTTAGGGTCTACAGGTACGGTTTGCAAAATCACTGTCTTACCTGTCACATCTGTATAAACTGCTTGGGCTGGTACTGCCATAATTAACCCTGTTTGCAGCGCCAGGGGAGCTAGTAACCGCCAAAAAGGTAAGGGCTTATTCGATTTTTGTTCAGTCGCAATCAAGTAATCCCGAAAAGTCACCTTATTAGAAAATTCGGCTTCAGGAGATAAGGGTTTATTCTTAGATTCAGAAGAAGTATTAGTCATGAGCGTAGTCCTAAAAAGCAGAGGTCTTGAAGAGGTTAAAAGTAACGAGATTAGGACTGACGCAGAGAAACTTTAGAAATTTTGACGCACAGAGATTTCAGAATTTTGGATTTTAGATTTTAGATTTTAGATTTTTATTCAATCCAAAATTTAAAATTAAAAATCTAAAATTTACCCTACTTCTTACTTGTAGAGCTAGAGCCACCGGGTAGGCGACGTTCAAACCAGAGTCCAGCGCTAATTAAAGCAGAACCGCACAGGACATAGACTAGCGACTTAAAAAGTAAGTCGGTGTCGTACTCCTGTACGCGACTGATAATTTGCAGGGTTACTAACAGCATACCGCCCCAAAAGGAACTTCTGTTGCTTAATTTCAATCCTTCTTGAATTAGTCCCCAGGCTAATGTTGCAAGAAGTACATTGAAAATAAAAATGCCAAGTTCATCAATCCGGCTGATAGTTTGATGCCAAAAAGGTACGATTGCAATAAAGACAAGAAATGTACTAATGACAGCAGTTGTAAAAATCACTTCGCGGCGCGGAGGGTTATTTCTTTGGCGCAGTAGAAACAACCATTGCAATACCGCCAAGCCACTGAGAATTCCCAAATCGATAATCGGCAGAGACTCGAATAAGTTTGTCAAATTCGTTGGCTGATTATAACTATAATCTGGAGAATCCCAGACCCAACGAAAAGACAGAACGTAAAAGACGATGCCGAAGCTTACCAACGCTAAATTACGGGCTAAAGATTGAAACAATCTGTAATTTATAGTTGGAAACAGTAAATCATCATAACTCCAGAATAATGCAGGTGGGAGTGCAAAAGCAAAAGATGCCACCCAAGGGGCTATATCAGCGTAATTTAGCAGTGGCAGAGGATTAAGGTTAGCTTGTAAGGAACTAGCAAAAACAAAGGCTGCTAGAGCAAAAATCCAACGCGATCGACAAAAGTAAGCTAAAGGTACAAATACTAGCCATGCCAACAAAGGCAGATGTTGCACTACTAGCCGCGACCAAGTTAACTCACCTGAAGCGTACCATAAGTCTTCTAGTCCAGTCCAGTAGCCAATTTCCACGAGGACAATTGACAGAATTCCTAAAGAATTTAAGGACAAACTGAAGGCCATTACGACAACACCGAATCCCCAAGCGAGAAATAGTTGGGAAGCTGAACCGATGATATTGAACATCTGGGCCATCAGCAGTAAATTTGCACCGAAGATGAAGGCGCTTAAAATTAGCAAACCTTCTCCCAGTAGGCGTTTGCTTCGTTCTGGCTTCTTGCCTTCAGGTGGCCTCCAACTGTAAAATCCAGTGATAGCGATCGCAAAAAACAAACTCATCATTAAAATAAATTTGATTTCTCGCGATCCTCCTTGCCAGTTTCCTGATACAAAGGTAATTATGCCTAAGCATAAAAGTATGCTACCGATAGCAATTGCGATCGCTTTGTTGCGATCGCGTGCAGCAGCTTCCAGGTTTTTAAATTGATAACGTTCTGCTATCTGCTCATACTGCGAAGAACTAATAAATCCTTCATCCCTCCATAATTGTGCTTGTTTGCGTAATTTTTCCTGAAAACTATCTAAAAACATGACCTTCTCCGGTGCAGTGGGGTAGCTTGGCCATTGCGATCCCAATGGCGGTCATTATATTTTGAGTATGAAGCCAAAAGCCTTAATTACATTGTTCTTGTGTAACAGTTTGATTTTGATTTAGATACAACGTACTTCTATTAATTCGTAATTCATCATCTGCATGGAAAAACCTTCTAATTTATTACTTAAAGTGTCGCGGCGTTTGTTCGCTAATTTAGATGAGCAAGAAAAATTTATTGAGGCTTTAATGAATCCTCAGCCTTTTTCACCTAGTATTCTTTGGTGTCAAGAAAAGCCAGATATTTCACCTTTTGCAGTGGAAACACCAACAGTTTGGCAACCACAATTTATAGACCGCTTATCTCTGGGAGAAAAACCTGGTAAGCATCCCTTGCATGAAAAAGGACATTTCTATTGTTTAGATTTTTCTTCGGTGTTTGCAGCTACTACTTTGTTAGCTATTCCCGAATCAGTGCGTTTAGTTTTTGATATGTGTGCCGCACCAGGAGGTAAAAGTATTTTCGCTTGGAGAGCTTTAAAACCTGAATTACTCATCAGTAATGAAGTAATTGGCAAACGTCTGGGAATGCTAATTTCTAACTTGAAGCGTTGCCAGGTTAGCCCTAGCGCGGTGGTTAATCGAGATTCGAGTATATTTGCCGAAATGTTTCCCGACTCTAGCAATCTAATCATAGTAGATGCTCCGTGTACTGGACAATCTTTACTTGCCAAAGGTGAAAAAGCACCCGGATGTTTTCACCCAACTGCTATTAATAAGAGTGCAAATCGGCAAAAGCGTATTATAGCTAACTCTGCTAAAATTGTTTCACCACAGGGATATCTTGCTTATATGACTTGCACATATTCACCAGAAGAAAATGAGCAAGTTTGTGAATGGTTTTTAGAACGTTTTCCCCATTTTAAAGCGATAAAAATTACTAATTTGGTCAACTATCAATCGCATTTAACGACAATGCCTTGTTATCGGATATTTCCTCAAGATAGATTAGGTGCTGGTGCATTTACAGCCCTGTTTAAAAATACTAACG
>NZ_JABXKI010000023.1 GCF_017115095.1 Nostoc sp. NMS4
CCCAATAAATAATATGTTTTTATATCTATCCAAATTACTGCCACTATTTTTTTATCCACTAGGATTGGCCTGTGTAAGCTTGGTGGTAGCATTAGTGACTTTGTGGAAACGACCTCGGACTGCTGCGATCGCAATTGCTTTTTCCCTAAGTTTATTGCTATTTTGTAGCAATGCTTGGATCGCTAAATCATTAGTGCGATCGCTCGAATGGCAAAATCTTCCACCTGCTCAAATACCTAATGCAGAAGCAATTGTGGTTTTGGGTGGCGCAACTAAATCAGCTTTTTTCCCAAGACCTACTGTCGATTTGAGTGAAGCTGGCGATCGCGTCATCTATGCTGCACAACTGTATCGGCAGAAAAAAGCGCCTATAATCATTCTGAGCGGGGGGCGCATTGATTGGCGTGGAAGTGGTTCGCCAGAGTCGGCAGATATGGCAACGATACTCACATCTATTGGTATTCCATTTGAGGCGATTGTTCAAGAACCTGACTCTCTCAATACTTATCAAAATGCTGTAAATGTGGGCAAAATTTTGTCATCTCGTGGCATTCGTCAGGTATTATTAGTCACTTCAGCAATGCACATACCGCGATCGCTTCAGATTTTCCAACGTCAAGGAATCAACGCTATTCCTGCACCAACTGATTTTTTAGTTAGTGAGGGTGAGTTGCAAGAACTCGGTAATACTCCCAAGGCGGCTATACTCAATTTATTACCTGATACTGAGAACTTACACCAATTTACCAGCGCTTTAAAAGAGTATATTGGTTATTTTGTCTATCGCTTACGCGGTTGGCTTTAATCAAGTTAGGAATTAGGAGAGACGCGATTAATCGCGTCTGTACAGTAGTTATGAGTTATTAATTAGAAAGTGCGGTAATTACCTGAATTCAAAACTCCCGACTCTCAACTCTTAATTTTATGTCTAAAAATTTACCTTATATAATGCCATCTCCTCAAGTCCAAGTTGAGGAAGCTTTTGCCTCTTACCAAACAACCCATCAGTTTTACCACGAAGTTCGGTCACGGTCAGAGTTTCAGCGTTATTGTGATTGGTATTATACAACAGCAGAACAAAATCGCCAAGAACTGAAAAGAATGCGCGGCGAACTGAATATTTTTCAGTGGTTTCGCCGCCGATAAGTGATTTAGATGACTTCTAACTCATTTTCACGTAAATGGGCTTTAAACTTTTTACTAAACTGGACTACAATCGGCAGATTAGCGCTTACAGGTCTGTCTCGCCATTGGGTGGCAATACCTACTACATCGCCTTCTGTACCTTTGATGTCAAAAGGCTGATTTCGATGTTCAGGATGATGATACACCACTACTGAATCTTTAACGCGGACGCGATCGCCAACTTTCATAACAACATTTACACCTAGCATTTGCTTTTCCACAAGTATCTGCTACAAAATATATGATTAAATCGCTTAGAATTTGATTTAATCAGCTATTTCTTGACGCTTCATCGGGGTGCAACGGCGCATTTAACCCTCTGCGTCCAGGCACGTCTTAGCAATCCGTGCGTATTTTTTTAAGTTTTTTTGCCGCGTTAATAAGTATCGTCCCTAGCCTTCCTCTTCACCCCAAAAGCAGGGAAATGAAAGAAAAATCAGGCGATATCAGATGTGCTTAGGACTTTGACAAGATATCTAACCCTTTTATCTTGACTCTAGGATGTTCCCCAGGTCAACTCTCTCACGAATTTTCGTGTATGGTAGATGCGCTGTTATTGCGATGTCTACGACGGGCTACGCCTACGCTCGTTTGTATGCAATCAAGTTGGATGTTGTAGTAAAGAATACATGAATTTTTTGTCACATAGTTGGCAAGGATAGCACTTTTATCGCTACCAGGTGCGCCGCTTATGCTAAAGTAACGGCGATACTGCGACGTAAAGCTACCCAATGCTGAAGGTATTTAGGTGTAATATAATTAACTACTACTTAAATAAAACAACTTGTATTTGAGACAAAGTGATGCTGGAATTTTGGAAAAGCCTTCTTGCTTATAAGCAGTTTATTCCCCACGGTCATTGTTATCTCTGGAAACCAGAATTAGTGGGGTTGCATATTGTATCCGACAGTATAATTGCGCTTGCTTATTATTCCATTCCCATTACGCTACTTTATTTTGTCCGTAAGCGCCAAGATTTGCCCTTCAACTGGATATTTCTGCTATTTGCAACATTTATTATTACTTGTGGTACTACCCACCTGATGGAGATTTGGACGCTCTGGTATCCAACTTATTGGTTGAGTGGTTGCCTTAAAGCTATTACAGCCGTAGTTTCACTGTACACAGCCGGTGAACTTATACCTTTAATACCAAAAGCACTTGCTCTCCGCAGTGCTGCACAACTGGAGGCAGCCAATCAAGAACTGGAGCGGGAAATGAGCGTACGCAAACAGGCAGAACTCGCACTACAAGAGCGGGAAGCTATGTTGCGGCGAATTGGCGATAATCTGCCCAATGGGGCAATTTATAAGGTAATCCGCGAAGTAGATGGCAGCGATCGCTTTGCTTATATCAGCGTGGGGATTGAAAAACTGACGGAAGTCAGCGCAGAAGATGCACTGAAAGATTCAAGTTTGCTCTATCGCCAGGTTATCCCAGAGGATGTACCCCTCTTTCAGGCAGCAGTTGATGAATCCCTACGGAATCTCTCGGTGTTTGATATACAACTGCGAATCCAAACGCCCAGCGCTCAACTTAAATGGTTTCATTTTCGTTCCACGCCACGCCAGTTGCAAGATGGTCGTGTGCTTTGGGATGGGTTAGTGGTGGATGTCACCAACCTCAAGTGTGCTGAAGAAACACTACGCAAGAGTGAAGCCTTATTAGAAGAATCTCAGCAAGTTGCTCGTCTCGGTAATTGGGAGTTTGAACTTGCCACTGGCAAAATTAACTGGTCAAAGCAACTGTTCGATCTCTTTAATCGAGATCCCGCACTTCTTGAGCCGAACTACCAAGAAAATCTGCAAATGTACTGCCCAGAAGACGCAGGAAAATTAGCACAAGCAATTGAGCGGGCAATGTCAACTGGCGAATCCTACAAACTCATTTTGCGCGTATCTCAAACTGACGGGTCTACTATTTATATTGAGGGGATTGGACATGCAGAATTCAACGCGGATGGAAAAGTAATTCGCCTCTATGGGACTGCCCAAGATGTTACAGAACGGCAAGGCGCAATCAAGGAACGCCAACAAGTCGAGGAAGAACTCCGACGCAGTGAAACGCTGCTAGCTACTGCTCAAAAAATTGCCCATCTGGGCAGTTGGGAATGGTACTTAGAGTCTCAAAAACAAATTTGGTCAGCCGAAACCTTCCGCATCTTTGGTCTAAATCCTACTCAATCAACACCGACACAGGCTGCATTTCTCCAGATGCTTCACCCAGAAGACCGACCAGTGTTGCAGAGGCATCTACTAGAAGCGATCGCCAAAGGAAACCCTTTCAATCTTGAATATCGCATTATCCGACCTGATGGCTCATTGCGCTACCTGGAGTCGAGAGCAGAGGTAGCTTATGATACTCAAGGTAAGACGATTAGACTGTATGGAGCTATTCTAGACATTACAGAACGCAAACAGGCAGAAATTGCTCTGAAACAAAGCGAGATTCGCTACCGTGCCATTGTCGAAGATCAGACTGAACTCATTGCCCGATATTTACCAGACGGCACACTCACCTTTGTCAACCGAGCTTATGCGCTTTATTTTGGGCGATCGCCAGAGGAACTAATTGGCACTTGCTATCAACCGATTATCTTTGAGGCAGATCGGGAGCGAGTTACTCAATTAGTAGCTTCAATTAGTGTCGAGAATCCTGTTGTCATCATTGAAAATCGCGTCGTTGTGGCAAATAGGGTGCGTTGGACTCAGTGGCATAACAGAATGCTGTTTGACGAGCAAGGATGCTTTATCGAATTTCAATCAGTGGGACGCGATATCACAGCCCTCAAGCAAATTGAAGAAACACTTTTTCAAGAAAAAGAATTAGCTCAGGTGACGTTGCAATCGATCGGAGATGCAGTTATTACCACAGATGCGTTTAGCAGGATTCAATATCTCAATCCGGTTGCAGAATCTCTGCTCGGATGTAGTCAAGCATCGGCACAAGGGTTGCCGTTAACAGAAGTCTTAAAAATTGTGCATGAAACGACACGGGAGATAGTTCAGAACCCAATTGAGCGAGCGTTACAGGAAAATCGAATTGTGGGTTTAGCAAACCATACCGTCTTAATTACTGAGAATGCTGAAGAGATTGCGATTGAAGATTCAGCCGCACCCATTCGCAATCGTGAGGAACAAGTTATTGGTGCGATTATGGTGTTTCATGACGTGACTCAGAAGCGCAAGCTTGCACTTCAGTTATCCTGGCAAGCAAGCCATGATGCCTTAACCGGATTGGTGAATCGTCAGGAGTTTGAGCGGCGGGTTGAACAAGCATTGCGCCTTGCTAAGTTAGACTACCAGGTTCATGCCTTGTGCTATTTGGATCTCGATCACTTCAAAATTGTAAATGATACCTGTGGTCATCTGGCTGGAGACGAATTACTGCGTCAAATTACTGTCTTATTGCAGGAGAAGATTCGGAAAGCTGACACACTGGCACGGTTAGGAGGCGATGAATTTGGCGTATTGCTCAATCAGTGTCCACTAGAGCAAGCTTTACGAGTTGCCAATGAGCTGCGTGAATGTGTTCAAGAGTTCCGGTTTGTTTGGCAAGAGCAAGTATTTTTAATTGGAGCAAGTATTGGCTTAATTGGTATTGACAGGCATAGCGAGAGCCTTGCAGAAATTATCAGCACGGCTGACGCAGCTTGCTATACTGCAAAAAATCGGGGGCGCAATCGCGTGTACGTTGCTGAGGCTGACGACCAAGAGCGATTGCAACGACGCGGGGAGATACAGTGGGCTAGCCGCATTTCTCAAGCCTTGGAAAGTAATTGGTTTTGTCTCTATGCTCAAAAAATTGCTGCGATCGCCCCGGCAGATCAAAACGATGACCATTATGAAGTCTTGCTGCGGCTCCGGGATGAGCAGGGAAATTTAGTGCTGCCGATGGCGTTTATTCCAGCAGCAGAACGCTACAACTTGATGCACCTGATTGATCGGTGGGTGATTCGGACTCTATTCAAGAATTGGCCAAGGGTTGTTGGCGATAAACAAAGTATCTATGCAATTAACCTCTCTGGCTCTAGCATCAACGACGATCAGTTCATTAACTTCCTGTATGAGCAGTTTTCTTTATACCCGATCTTACCCCAGCGCATCTGCTTTGAGATTACCGAAACTGTAGCGATCGCCAACCTGCTCAAAGCCAAGCAGTTCATTCAGTCACTTCAAGAGATGGGCTGTCGCTTTGCGTTAGACGATTTTGGGGTGGGGATGTCGTCGTTTGCTTATCTCAAGTCTCTGCCTGTGAATTACCTGAAAATTGACGGCAGCTTTATTCGGAACATTGTTGAGAATTCTGTGGATGATGCAATTGTGACAGCAATCACGCGCATTAGCAGTGTGATGGGTATTCAGACGATTGCTGAGTTTGTGGAAAATGACGCAATTTTAGAGCGAATTACGGCACTAGGAATTGATTACGCACAGGGATATGGCATTGGAATACCCCACCCATTAGGCTAGCTTTTACGTGGGTATAAGATGTGATGTAAAGTTATCTCTGGTGCGATCGCAACCTATATTCATGCACTAGCGATCGCCACTTTCTTCTCTATCACCTGAGTTCTTCTCAACATTGCAATATTCCTCATCAACATTGCAGTGTTTCTCATCAACATTACAACATCCTTAAGAAACATTGTAATATTTCTCCCAAACATTGCAATGTTTCTCATCAACATTACAACATCCATAAGGAACATTGCAATATTTCTCATCAACATTACAATATTCCTTATCAATGGTGCAATATTCCTCATCAACATTAGAATATTTCGATATAACCTATTTCCCAGTTGGACACACTTGCTGCACTTTTTGGGGAAGTTGGCGACACATCTGTTGGAATCCTTGAGGATTAACTTGCCACCAAGCAAATAATCCCAGACTTGTACCCCCCACAAGCAACGCCAACACTCCCCCCACCATTACCAAAGCTTTACCCCGCTTTGGTTTTGTAATTAAAGTTGGTGGAATTTCTGGGTTAAGAGGTGGTTCCTCAGAAAGATCCAAATCTAGATCCAAATCTAGCAAAGCTTGCGAACTTTCTGTAAAAGAAGTGGGTTCTTCTACTTCCTCTAATTCCTCTTCTTGTATTTCCGCTTCTATAATCTCTTCAGGCAACGCCGGAGTCACAGGTACTAAATATTCTGGGGAGACACGGCAATAAGTGAGAACAACCGATGTATTATCACGCCCATTTTTTTCGTTTGCCAAGTTAATCCAGTTGCGGACAGCATCATCAATTGTCAGTTGCCCGGTTAACACGGGTATTGCGTAATCCTGCCAAGATTGTTCTACCCAGTTATTATCACTTAAACCATCAGAACACAATA
>NZ_JABXKI010000051.1 GCF_017115095.1 Nostoc sp. NMS4
TTAATGCTTTGTTTATTAGCATCACTCCCAGCTTGCGTATAAAAGTCAGAAAAAAATTCCCCTTTATACTTCGTTTTTCACAAAACCTATCGTTGACAAATGGGTTTTAACCTTAAGTTGACACTAATGGTGCACTCCCCATCCCACATTGTGATTGTACAACTGAATTCACGCAGATGGTTAACGATGCACCAATTCCCGCCTTTGCCCCGTAAATCAGGATTGTCCTTGGCAATAAGGAGGCAGACTTCCCCGACATACTAAGGGTTTGGCGCTTTGGTACGCATTACTTTGTGCAGTTGAGCTAGAACGACTATATTTCTATTGAGGAAGTAAAATGAACCTAAAACTTTTGACTTTCAGCAAAATTTTATTTGCAATAGTTTTTGTGATTTCCCTTGGTTTTACAGGATATTTAGTAGCTAATAACATTAGTCAGAGAATAATTGAAAAATCTTTTGCTAAACAAGTTATGTCTACCTCCACCGCCGGAAAAAGTTCTCGACTACAGACACTTTTAAATGAGATAGTTGTAGAGCAGCGAATTCCCGGTGCTGTAATGTATATTTCTACACCTAAAAGTTCTTGGCTAGGAGCATCTGGTGTGAATAACTTGTCAACTAAAACCCGGATGAAACCCACAGATGGCTTTTCTATTGCCAGTATGAGTAAAACTTTTATGGCGGTGGTTGTGCTGAAATTAGTGGAGCAAGGGAAGATAGGATTAGATCGGGCGATCGCAAACTACTTACCAAGAGACATCACTCCTCATATTGTCAACAGTGACAAAATTACAGTTCGTCAACTGCTCAACCATACTAGTGGTGTTGCTGAATACTTAGAAACAAAAGAGTTTATTCAAGCGACTGCAAAAAGAAGTCGCTCACAGCCTTGGACAGCCAGAGAAGCTATTCAGTATATGTATCAAGAAGAACCGCAAGCAAATCCCGGAGAAAAATTTATTTATACTGATTGCAATTACATTCTTTTGGAACTGATTGTTGAAAATATCACTAGGGGAACTCTCGCCCAAGCAATCCGCAGTCAGATTTTAAAACCATTGGGATTAAAACATACCTTTACAGAATTGCGGGAACCGACAATTGGAGAAGTAGCTACAGGTTATGGCGATCGCAATAAGGATGGTAAGCTAGATAGCTACGCCCAAGTTAATGATGGTAATGGTTTGGGGGATGGTGGATTAGTTTCAACAGCAGAGGATTTAGCCAAGTTCGCTAAAGCGTTATTTGTCAAAAAAAGCTTACTCTCCCCGAAGATGATGAAAGAAATGCTGAAATTTAAAGATAATGGCGCAGGTTATAGTTATGGGTTGGGTGTAGAAAGATTTTCATCTCCTTTAGCAAAAGCAATTGGACATAGTGGTATAGCTTATGGCTTCGCAACATTGCTGGCATATCTTCCCAATCAAAAAACCACTATAGTAGTGCTGCTAAATAATCAGAATGTTGATATTAAATCAGTAGCTAGGACAGGCTTAGATGTTGTCGAGAATCATTGATACTAATTTGTAATTATAATTTTCAACCTACTGGCATTATAAATTTTCTGGGTCAATATTCAGTTCTCGTAATTTGGCTGCTAGGCGTTCAGCAATCCTAAATCATTTGTGAAAAATTAGATCACCGACTTCTCGAAGAAGTCGGTGATCTGGTTTTTTATTTGGAAGTCCCATAAAAACTGTTTTACTTCTGAATTCTGAATTCTGACTCCTGAATTCTGCTGTAATTTCGCAAAATACTTAAAGCCACTGCTTCCGCTACCTTAATTCCATCAATACCAGCCGAGAGAATTCCCCCAGCGTATCCCGCACCTTCCCCAGCCGGATAAAGACCGACTGTATTTAAACTCTGATAATCCTCTTTGCGTTTAATCCGAATCGGTGATGATGTGCGGGTTTCCACGCCAGTCAAAACGGCATCATCCATTGCAAAACCTTTAATTTGTTTGTCAAAAGCGGGAAGGGCTTCACGGATGGCTGCGATCGCATAATCTGGTAAACTCTCACTCAGATCGCCCAAATGTACCCCCGGTGTATAAGACGGCTTAACAGTCCCCAATGCTGTCGAAGGGCGATGGTTGAGAAAGTCACCCACCAACTGCCCTGGCGCTTCATAAGTCCCGCCGCCCAATTCAAAAGCCCGTTCTTCCAAGCGCCGTTGCAAGTCAATTCCCGCCAAGGCATTTCCTGGATAATCTTCGGGGGTGATGCCCACAACGATCGCACTATTAGCATTGCGCTCATTGCGAGAGTATTGGCTCATCCCATTGGTGACAAGTCGCCCCGGTTCTGATGCGGCGGCAACCACCAAGCCCCCCGGACACATACAAAAACTATAGACGGAACGACCATTTTGGCAGTGGTGAACCAGTTTATAATCAGCAGCACCTAAAAGCTTATGACCCGCTTGAGCGCCGAAACGACATTGATCAATGAGAGACTGGGGATGTTCCACCCGAAAGCCGATGGAAAAAGGTTTAGCCTCAATATAAACCCCGCGATCGTATAGCATTTGGAAGGTATCGCGGGCGCTATGACCCACCGCCAAAACTACATAATCGCTGGCGATATATTCCCCACTGGCGAGGGTAACTCCCCGCACCTGTCCATTTTCGATATTGATATCTTCCACCCGGCTTTGAAAGCGAATTTCACCGCCCAGGGATTCGATTTTGGCACGCATACTCTGGACGATTCCGACTAGTTTAAAAGTGCCGATGTGCGGTTTATTGATATATAAAATTTCCGGCGAGGCTCCCGCATTCACAAGTTCGGTTAGTACCTTGCGCCCATAATGTTGAGGATCTTTCACCTGACTGTAGAGTTTGCCATCAGAGAATGTACCCGCCCCACCTTCGCCAAATTGAGCATTAGATTCTGGGTTGAAATCTGATTTTTTCTTCCAAAAGCCAAAAGTATCAACGGTGCGATCGCGGACTTGTTTGCCACGTTCTAAAATGATTGGACGGAACCCCATTTGCGCCAGCATCAAACCCGCAAACAAGCCACAAGGCCCAGTACCAATCACGATGGGGCGAATCGCCAAATTGCTTGGTGCTTGTGCCACTGGGCGATAACTCATGTCTGGCGTGACAATTACATGAGGATCTTTTTTCAAACGCTTGAGTAGATGAGTCTCCTGAGTCGTTTCTACATCCAAAATATAAACAAGAGCGATGTCTCCTTTCTTACGGGCATCATAGCTACGCTTAAAGATGGAATAACCGATCAATTCTTCGTCTGTGATTTGCAGCTTTTTGAGGATGGCAGTCTTGATCTCATCTTCAGGATGATCGAGCGGAAGCTTTACTTCTGTTAGGCGTAACATAGCGAGGAGAAATACATACTTGTCTTTGAACCTCACACGACTTGAAGTCACGCGATTCCTGCTTCAACGATCTGTGCCTGAATTGCTCCAGGTCTTACAAGTTCTCCACAGGCGTTTTTAGCATCCGGCGCACCGACGGCTGCTATAAGTCTCAAACCTTCACTTAATATATTAAGTGCGGCGTTTTTATCCCTCAAATTATAACTATTGCATTGTGGACAAGACCATTCACGCAGCTTTAAATCTTTAACTGCATGGTTAATAAAATCGCAATGGTTGCAAGTCTGGGATGAGGGATAAAACGTACCAACTTTCTGCACAAGTCTGTCGTGCCACAAAGCTTTATATTCCAACATTGTAATGAACTTAGTCCAACTAGCGTCTGAAATACTCAACGCTAATTTGTGGTTCTTCACCATGTTAGCGACTCGTAAATCTTCGATACAGATAATACTGTTTTCTTTGATTAGACGAGTTGACAGCTTGTGCAGAAAGTCATCTCTCAAATTAGTAATTCGTTTGTATGCACGACCCAGCTTGTTTTTCGCTTTGACTCTATTGTTACTACCTTTTACACTACGAGATAGTTCCTTATATGCTTTACGTAACTTACCCTGTTGAGTTTTATAATGCTTGGGGTTGTCTACCGTTTCGCCATTACTAGTAGTCAGGTAAGACTTCAAACCTAAGTCCAGTCCAATATTCTGTGTGGTTTGAGGATACTTTTCTATCTCAGTCTCACACAGGATACTAGCAATATATTTACCAGCAGAAGTACGAGTTATGGTAACGTTTACAAGCTTCCCGGTAATCTCTTGAGATTTATGAAACTTTACCCATCCACACTTTGGAAGCTTCAAGCGATTCTGTATTACCTGAATGTTGCCGTTGGTCAGGTTAGTTTTGTAAGACTGCTTACACCCATGTTTCTTTTTGAATTTAGGAAACCCTACACCTTTTTTACCTTTAATTTTCTTTAAGTCAGTAAAAAAGTTTTTGTATGCTGTTTCTAAATTCTTGAGTGAATTTTGTAAGGCAAACTTATCTACTTCCTTCAACCATTCAATTTCTTTCTTAAGTATAGTTAGCTGTTGACTACAAGCGTTGTAGTTTAAGGTTTTCCCAACACTGGCATATAACTCAATCTTGTAAGCCAAAAAGCGGTTGTACACATATCTGGCACAACCAATTGTCTTATTAATTAAGACTTCTTGATTGTGATTAGGGATGAGTGTAACTTTAAACGCTTTCTGCATTTTGGTTCTCTATGTACTTTTTTACTTGTGCTTCTGTATTTTCGCTAACTGTTGAAACAAAATAACTAGGATTCCAGAGATGACCTCCCCATAGCTTTTTCTTAAGTTGGGGAAACTTTAAAAACAGTTTCCTGGCTGATATTCCTTTTAGCATTTTGACTATGTTGGGGATGGTGTGCTGAGGTGTTGCAGAGACTAAAACATGAACATGATCTTCTACTACCTCAAGACTCTCAACCTTAAACTTGTAAAGAATTGCCGTCTCAACTAAAACATCTTTCAAGAAATCAGCTATTTCATCTTTCAGCACCTTATGTCTATACTTGACACACCATACGATATGATATTCAATTGCATAAACATAACCTCTACCTTGTTTTACTTCCATAACTTATCTTACCATGTGCATGACCATAGTAAGAAAAAAATATAGAAATATGGAGCGCCTAACTCATGACTGGAAGTCACGAGTGTGCGGCTTGCAGAAATCAAAATCAGCAAATTTTAGATTTTAAATTTTGGATTAAAGATTCAAAATCGAATGGCACTAAGTCTTGTGTTGCCTCGTTCCCAGCCTGGAGGCTGGGAATGTATTACGAGAGGGCTGCTGCCTCTCATTAAGCCACTGGAGGCGGAGCCTCCCAGGATCGGTTCCCAGCCTGGAGGCTGGGAACCAGTCAAAATCAGCAAATTTTCGCGTTCGTAGAGAGCGTCATTACGAATTACGAATTACGAATTACGAATTACGAATTATTTAACAGCCGCTTCTAACATTCGTATTGTCCCAAGTTCAGCATCTATTTCCACTTCTCCACCGATTGGTAAAGTAAATTTATCCTTAATATGACCAATCATTGAACCATACCAAGCAGGAATATTTAAAGGAAGTATGTGTTGTTGCAATACTTGCATTAATGTAAACGATGGTTCATCCCCAAGACTACAATTAGTACATTGCCCAAAGATAAAACCAGCAATTTGATTCAGTATCCCAGCAGTTTTTAACTGTGTCAGCATCCTATCTATCCGATAAACATCCTCGCCAACTTCTTCCACAAACAAAATGCTTTTGTTCCAAGCAGGTAGGTAAGGTGAACCTACCATTGCTGATAACACTGATAAGTTTCCACCCACAAGTTTACCCCTCGCCTTTCCCGGTGCTATTATCTCCAACCGCACTTCGCTAGGGTTGAGATTTTGCATAGTCACAGCTTCAGCATTAAATAGGATGCGCTTGAAGTAATCCACTGTAAATTGATTCCAGGTAGATGTGGCAACAGGCCCATGAAAAGTAATCATTTGACTACGGGCATTAATTGCTAACAACAGCGTCGTAATATCGCTGTAGCCAATGATAATTTTCGGATGGGAGCGGATTAGCGAGTAGTTGAGTAGGGGTAAAATGCGATTACAACCCCAACCACCACGCATAGGAATAATTGCTTTGATGGTGCGATCGCTAAACATCAAGTTTACATCATCGGCGCGATCGGCATCTTTACCCGCTAAATAGCCGTAACGGTCTAAAATATGCTTTCCCAGCTTGACTTTTAACCCTAACTGTGAAAGTGATTGTTGCGCTGTTTCGATGTCTTTAGCGTCAACGATACCCGCAGGAGAAATCAATCCTACGGTATCACCCACTTGTAGACGGGGCGGCTTGCGAATGGCGTTTAGAGATGGCTTACCTTGGGCGGTAAGTGCTGGTATTTGGGTGGCTAAAGTAGCTAATCCACAGGTTGTAAGAAATTCCCGACGTTTGATAGTCATAAGCATTAAGTTGGGGATTAGGGATAGTGACGAATTTTAATAGGTTATAGCAACGCCTAAATCATTCATAAAAAGTGGTTCTTGCGTTACTTTTATGGAAAATTAATACTAAAGTGCCAGTTTAATAAACT
>NZ_JABXKI010000002.1:0-3559 GCF_017115095.1 Nostoc sp. NMS4
CGACCCTTATTTATGAATTCACTATTTTGCTATTCTGTCAATGCGTAAGTCCTAACGTCTATGAATTCACACACTAGCCAACTGCCGTTGATACAACGCCCAATACACACCTCTTTTTTGCAGCAACTCATCATGGGTTCCTCGTTCCACAATCTCGCCTTTTTCTAATACCAAAATCAAATCGGCTCGTTTTAATGGTGCAAATCGGTGAGCAATCATAAATACTGTGCGATCGCCCGAAACTTCCTGCAAGTTCTGTAATACTTTTTGTTCTGTCTCACTATCCAAGCTACTTGTAGCTTCATCTAAGATTAAAATCGGAGCCTTGGAAAGAAATAAACGCGCTAAAGCAAGACGTTGGCGCTGTCCTCCCGATAAGGCGACTCCGCGCTCCCCGATGCTGGTTTGGTAGCCTTTGGGCATTTCGCTGATAAAATTATGAGCTGCTGCCAGTCGTGCTGCTTTTATGACTTCTTCGGTTGTAATATCTGGATCGCCGAAGGTGATATTTTCTGAGATGGTAGCGTCAAAGAGAAAATCGTCTTGGAGGACAACGCTAATTTGTTGTCGTAAAGAACCGATATCAGCATTTTTAATATCGAAATCATCAATTAAGATAGAGCCGGATTCTGGTTTATAGAGGCGTTGTAAAAGCTTTGAAAGTGTACTTTTACCAGAACCACTCCGTCCCACAATTCCGACAAACATCCCCGGTTGCACAGTCAAAGAAATGCCTTTTAAAACAGGTTCTTCTTGGTCGCTTTGGTAGCGGAAAAACACTTTTTCAAAGTTTACTTGACCGCGCAATGGTGGTAAAATTAAACCAGAACCAGGTTCAGCTTCGGGAGCAGTATTAAGAATATCTCCCAGTCGATCTACAGATAGTAAAACTTGCTGGAATTCCTGCCAAAGTTGTACTAAACGCAGCAGTGGACTTGTGACTTTAGAAGCTAACATTTGAAAAGCAACTAATACACCAATAGTTATCTGTTGTTCGATGACGAGTCTGGCTCCAAACCAAAGAATAATTAGGTAGGAAAAATTAGTCAAAAAGTCGCCAATATTACTGCCAATATTAGAAGTGGTGGAAGCTTTAAAGCTAGTGCGGATGTAACGCGCAAATAAGCCTTCCCAACGGCGGCGAGATTTGCGTTCAGCCGCATGAGCTTTTACAGCATGAATGCCGGTGACAGTTTCTACTAAAAAGGATTGGTTATCGGCACCGCGATTAAAAGTTTCATTTAGCCAATGGCGTAAAATCGGTGTAGCGATTAAATTTAAAACGACGAACAGGGGAATCACAGCCAAAGCCACCCAAGTGAGGGTGGAACTGTAAGCAAACATGAGTACGAGATACACTACAGAAAAAATGCTGTCAAGGATGACAGTTAAGGCTGTACCTGTGAGAAAAGAGCGAATATTTTCGAGTTCTTGCGCTCTTGCAACAGTATCACCGACTCGACGCGACTCAAAATAAGTTAAGGGTAGACGCATCAGTTGGCGAAACAACTGGGACGATAAACTTAAATCAAGGCGATTGGCAGTGTGGGTAAAAATGTATAGCCGCAAGATGCCCAAAATTGCTTCAAAAATCGCCACACCCAAAAGAGCGATCGCCATCACATCCAAAGCATTGCGGCTGCCAAACACCATTACTTTGTCAATGATGTACTGAGTGATGATTGGCGTTGCTAACCCCAACAATTGCAGCGCCAAAGAAAGTAATAATACTTCTCCTAATAACTTCCAATGTTTCCAAACCGCAGGAACAAACCAACTCAGGTTAAACTTCTGCTTATTATCCTGCTCTTGAATTAATTCAACTTGCCAAAGTTGTCCATCCCAATTTTCTTCAAGCATTTTTTGGGGAATGCTTTGGCAAGTTTGACTGAGGTTGGTAGGAAATGCAATAATTACGCGATTGCCCCTAACGCCATAGATAACAATCCATTCTTCCCGTCGCCAAAGCAACAAAGCCGGGAAAGTTAATGAGCGCAAATCATTTGAGGTAACTTGTAGCTGTCGCACTTGCAGTCCGAGTTTTTCCCCCGCTTCCATGACATCGTGAGGGCGTTCTCCCCGCAGTTGACGCTGTACCGAATCAAATGGGATCGGATTTTGGAGATATTGCGCCGCCATTGTTAAGCACGCAGCCGCAGTATTAGGACTCAAAACAAATGGATAACCTGATACTGGTTGAGGTAAATTAGCGTCTATTGACTGATAACGCGATCGCTCTTGCTCCCAAAAGTGATTTAATTCTAGAGAATAAACTTTTTGCCACAGTGCTGCATCCCAGCGCATCACTTCCACATTTTTAGATGCTACAGCTTTCAAATCTCCAGAAAGTTCTAGTAAATCCCCAAACCAATCTCCTGCTTTTAAAGTTCCTAATGACTTGGGTTTTCCATCTTCTTTGAGACGCACATTACCCGAAACAATTAAGAATTGGTTTCCTGGAATACCCGTAGACCAAATTATTTCCCCCGTCTTATATCGACGAATTTCGGCTTGGGTTTTAAATTTAATTTGCTGCTCTGTAGTTAGCAAGCACAGTGGCAAGCTTTCCCATTTCAAGTAGATTTGTAAGTTCATGATTAACCCTAGAACTTCACCTGAAGCTTGACATTAATTTTTTGAATTTTATCTTCTAGCCATTGATGGAAAAGCTCATCTTCTAATTCTTGTTTCAGTTGTTCTTCTAACGAAGCTTCTAAAATTTTTTCCACACGGACTAAATACCAAAGTCCATTAATTTCTAGTGGACCAATCAACTCACCAATATTGGCTAAATCAACACTTGCTCTGAGTACATCTGGCATTGTACCCCGGCTGATTGCTCCCATCATTCCATTAAAAATTCGGTCATCTTCAACAGAATATTCCTGGACTAGCTGCTCAAATCTAGCGCCGTCTTCTACAATTTGACTTTTGAGTTCTTCAGCCAGCGCTTGATCTTCTACAACTAAGCGCGACAACACTACTCTATCTAAAAATATCTTACGTTCAATAAAATATTCCTGGAGGTTTGGTTCAGTAATCTGAGCTTTCAATTTTTCCAACTTGAGGTTAGAACCGATTTGTCTGCGAAAAGTAGCATAATCTATACCCTTATTTGCAAGCCATTCTTGAAAACTTCTGTAGTCAGTCAGCTGATGATCTAATCGAAAATCCATCACTAGTTGATCGATTAAATCACCACCAATATCAAGTTCCTCTATGGTTTGTAGTTCTTGCTCGATGATGTACTGGCTAAGAATTTCCCAGATAACAGAGTTAAGTCTGTCGGAAGACTCCAGGTATCTTAATGCTTGACCTAGAGAAATAGGCTGGTCATCAGCAGTTAAGAACACGGTAGACTCTATCATTGAAGGTATATTTCAAGCTTATATGTTTAAGTAGACTTACACCGATTGTCTGTTTGCAAGTATTACTCATGTTTTTAGGTGCATAACATAGACACCTACAAAATATAGTCACCATATTTCGGATATAGTGAAAGATTTTTGTAAAAAACAACGTTATGCTTTCTAGTATTAGACTAATCCTACAACAAATG
>NZ_JABXKI010000002.1:3569-6434 GCF_017115095.1 Nostoc sp. NMS4
CTTATCCGTTTTCTTATGCAAGCCAGTTGTAGCAAAGCGGTGACTGAGCGCTGCGAAAAATCTAGTTGACCGCACCAAGGATTTGTACAGCGCTCGGTCAACAACTGGCATTGGGGAGGGAGTCCAGAGGGACGGGGCGAAGCCCCTCCCTCGCGCCCACTTAATCGCATCGAGGGATTACTAGACTACCGACTAAAACCACGCCCCCGTTGCTTTTGCTTCAGTATCTCTTGCTGCTGCTGTTGCTGTTCAATAAGAATCTCATTCCAAGTTCGCCCACTAGGTGCAATTCTTTTAGCCTGGGGTAGCATTTCCTGAACAACTTGGGCCGCAAGATTCCCTACACATTTTGAGGAATACTATATCTTTTTCATATTATCTTATACTACATTTGTAACCAAAAAGCTGGACTTCACTTTTTAGTTACACCTTAGCTGCACTGTAAACACAACTTATTACATAGGCTTTATGTAGATTATAAGTATTGAAATAGTAGTTCTAAATACCTTGCCCAAGTGGTAGCTGTTGGGTAGCTCAACTGGTGACACACAGCTACCAGTTGAGTAGTAAAAAAGCGAGTTTTTGAAAATTTGATGATTCCCCAACTGGTAGCTATACAGTAGCCCTACTACTACCAGTTGAGCATAAGACATTTCTTGAAAAATTCTTGCATAATGCTCACTGACTATGACTTACAGCAAATTTTAATCGCCTATTTCATTCTCAATAACTTCAAAATTATTGAGAATTCATAATACACTTATGTTGCAATTGTGCTTCAAAAAACTGCTCTCTTAACTGCCCAGCTAGTAAAAACTAAAGCCTCGCCTCGGCAGCAACGAGTTCGGTCTGCACAGCGTGGCTCACAAGCTAAAACCACGATCCTGCTGTAAGAGCTTTTGTTGCTCCTCCCTGAGATGAGCTTCTAATTCCTGACTCCAATCAGGATTATGGGTTTTGAGCCTTTTACCCTGTGGCAACAATTCTAATACTGCACTAGCGGCTTTATTCCCTTGTTGATCATTATTGAATGCTACGACAACCCTATTGAAACTCTTGAGAAATTCCATAGGTAGGTTATTCGGGTCATCAGCTACTATCAACATGGTTCTAGTTGGTGGTAGCCCTTTGCAACTTGAGATCAGGTAGGTGGCTGCTGACATCGCATCAATTGGTGTAGAACACAGAAAGACGTTTTCTACCTTGTCCGTTGGTTGCCCTCCCAATCTCAGATAAAACCAACCTTTTTGTGTAGAGGTGTTTTGGTCGTACTCCACAGTCCGATGATTTTCTCTAGGCTTTGACCAAATTAATGCGCCAGTTTTTTCACCATCTAAATCACGCTTGATAAACAAAATATTTCGTTGCTCATCCATGTAAAGCAACTGATTATTATGTAATCCTTGCGAAATATAATCTGGTATGTAGCGTTTCTCGCTTAAGTACTTATGTAATACTTGCCAAACAACTGTATCCTCTGGTGGTGGAGTGAACTGGGGCTGCTGTTGTTTGCATTCAATTTCTTGAAAGAGTTTTTCTAACTGCTCAACTGGGAGTGGTTTAACAGGTTTGAGCAGCAATTCATGAATAGGTTCATCATCACGTTCTGGTTGGTAGTCAACAGCAAGATGTTTTTGCAAACCGGGGAAAGTGTAAGCTGCACCTAACTGTGTACCACTGAAAGCTTGCCCATCTTTCTCATAAGAAATGCCTTTAGACTTACCGTTCCTAGTGAATCCTGTTCTTACGCTAATGCCAGCTTGCTGCAACCGCATGATCAGCATTGGCATTTGGGGATTATCAACTCCGGCTCTGTCAATTGTCTGCTGAAGTTCCTCTTTGATGATGCGTTGTGGAGGAGAGTCACGTTGTCCCTGTGAAAATTCTTCTTGCTCTCGCCTTATGCGTCTAATTTGTCCGGTGCTGGGTGTGCGATTCAGTTTCTCTCTACTGCCCTGCACTTGCACTAAGTCATAATCCTGTTCAATTTGTCGCAGAACTTTTTCAGAGCGCACATAATCCCAGGAATCATGGACTACTAGCCCCGTGTCCATCCTGATTCTGCTGGCTGCAATGTGGATGTGGTCGTCGTCGGTGTTATGGTGGCGAAAGATGACAAACTGATTGGCATCAAAACCCATCTCCTTCATGTAGCGATCGCCGATTTCGCTCCACTTTTCATCATCTAATTTATCACCCTTAGCTGCTGACAATGAGACATGATAAACAACTCGGTCTGCATCAGAATTTAGTTGTCTCGACAGCTTAAATTCCCGCGCCAATTCACGGGCATTTCTCCCGCTCATGTTGCCGCCGATGAGTTGGGCATTTTCACGGGATTCTAAATAATCCAACAGCTTGCGAAAACCTCTGCCTTTAGTCTGCTTCCCAATCATCCTCTTCCTCTTCTTCCGAGTCGTCATCACCAACATCATCCGAGGCAATATCTCGTCTACACTGATGCAGCAGTTCTAAAAGTTCTCTTAGCAGTTCTGGATCAACAGGTAAAGTTCGCCCAACTTTTAGGGCTGTGTTAGTTGCCTTAACAAGCTGGTTTAGGTTGTTCCCGATTTGTCCTAATTCCCAATATGTTTGTAAGCTAATTTTACTTAGTCGTTTTGGTAATGGACGCATCAACGCATTACGTCTCATCAGTTCACTCGCTGACATCCCCGCATCTTGTGATTTAATACGAATCATATCCAGTTCGATGTCACTTAATCTCACTGGAAAAATATGCTTTCGGACTAGAGCTTTTGACTGCTTGCGGTTCGCCATAAGTCGGGATATCGAGGGACATTGCGAGGGGGATTTTTCAAGGGGGGTTTCCCCACTTGAACCAGTCTGCCGTTCGAGCGCAGCGAG
>NZ_JABXKI010000363.1 GCF_017115095.1 Nostoc sp. NMS4
CAAACTCTACTAACTGGGTTCCCAAATCAATACCTTGGGGATTTAACCAACAACACCCGCCAGAATAATCTTCTAAATATTGCGATGAATATTGAATAGCTAACTCTGTTTTACCCACCCCACCTTGTCCAGTCACATCGCTAATAGCCACAATATCATTTGCTTGCAATAACTGACGCAATGCTTCTATTTCCTCATCTCTACCAACAAACTTACGAGCTTGACTCTGTGGGATATCATGCGGAATTTCAGACGGATTAAAATGATATTTTTCAATATCTCCATCCCAACTGCGGGAATAAAAATAAGTCGGCAGTTGTTTTTTATCTAAACTATTAAATCGCTGTTTAACTGCCTCAGTAACTTCCTTCATATTCGGTGGAAAAGTGCCATTAGCTGCTGTAAAAGCCTCTCTGACAGCTTGAGAGAAGTATCCTGTTTTATTTTCAGAATTTACCTTAGCTTTTTCTCCTTCCCGCGTAGCCAGTAACACAAATTGTTGACTATCTTGCTTTGGGCGACCACTCAAAAAAGCTTTGCCACCTAAGTTAGTTGGTCTTCCATTCAACTCTAAAACATAATTGGCACAGGCATCAATAATACAAATATGATTACGAATCTGAAATTTATCGGAACCTAACAAAACTAATAAAGAATTCAAATCTAAATTCTGCCAATTCTCTTTATTTGTATCAGCACAAAACAACCGACGCTCTCGTTCTGAGGTAATTAAACCATGTCCTGCCCAAAAAATGTAGAGTAAATCCCCCGATTTTGGGGATAAAAAGTTAGTCACAATGTCGAAAATATTTTGCTCTGTTGCTGACTCTACATTTAACCCACATTCCCCAATTAACTGCTGATTTTCTACCAGTGCTGATAAACATAACCGAATATTCTCCTTCGGTACACCACGCCGATGCAGCCAATGAGCAAATTTCAGCGCGTCATCGGCTGGCCCTCCACCTGTCACGTTCCAAGCGGGTTCGTGGTATTTTTCAATACCCACAATTAAGCCAAAAGTGCGATCGGGTTTAGCTATCAACTGCATGATGACCTAGCCGAATCTGGTTTTTACCCCACCCTAACCCTCCCCTTGCAAAGGGGAGGGAACTAGATTTCCGGCTTCCCCCCTTTGCAAGGGGGGATTGAGGGGGGTAATTTGACTTGTGTGTACACCGTAGCCTTGTATGGCAGAGGTTTGGAGAGGGGTTTTCTAGATACCGTAAAAAGTAAACCATTATGGCAACCTCGAAATAATCGCCTCCCAGGTTTTGGCATTTGTCCAATAAGCACCGTGAGAACGGGGAAATGGTTGTCTGCTATCTACTTGCACATCCTGCACGCGATCGCGGAAAATACCATTACCCACGTAACTGAGAAAATCCCGTAAATCGTAGATATTCAACCATTCCGGGAAATGCTCTGGCAATAACTGCCCATATTCTAAACTGTAGAGGGCGTTAATCTCATATAAAAATGGTGCTTGGGAACCAACTGTTACCAATAATTCCACCCCAGACAAATGCTGCTGCACTAGCAAATCTACACAAGCGATACCTCCCAAACTATGGGCGATTAAAACCACTGGCGGTTCTGCTTGGGCAATTTGTTGCTGGATAAACGCCCTAATTTTTTCACCCCGCGTCAGATACAACAAAATATCACCAGGCATAGGGGAAATTTTATCAGTTAGTTCAAGGCGGTTTTTCTTAACATAATTTGTTCCCATTGGCAAGGCTAATTCAACAAGTGGCTTTAACAACCAGCCACCCAATCCTAACTCCGCCTCTCCCAAAGCCAGAGTCAGCAATTCCACAACATTATCCCGCAATTGGGCATCGGTGAGTATGGGGGGAAATTTTTCTTGCTGTTCGCTAATAAACATTGCTTGAGCCGCGATCGCTCTAGCTATTGGTGCATAATATTCACTCAAATCAGATTCGGAAACTCTGAGCAACGCCTGATGATACGGTTCACTGTGGATAACCGCCTCTCGTGCTGGCTCAAATACCTCTGCAATTCCCGCCTCTTGCAACTTGGCTTGCAGTTGAGATGTCGGAGTCAGACTCGCTACACGAGATTGTAAAACATCCCCTGGTTCCTCCCCAAAGGGATTTTCTGACTCAATCGGTTTTAAAGACAACAGCCGTAATTCATACAGAGGATCGCGGTATAATTGTCCCCACAATACAATATCTGCGTCTTCTTCTGAATCAGATAAAGCCAGTGTCGCATCTTCCAAGGGTACTGATGCCCGATTATCATTGAACTTTGCACCTAATACACCCCAAAGGCAGGGAGAAACTTTGATATCAGGACGTTCGGCGTGAATCTTTTGCTGAATTATCTCAAAGGTTTCGTTGTATTCTTGTTCTCTAATGCCAGTGCCATGAACAAATATTACAGTAGTCATTGCGATCGGGCGGGCTACGCTTATACAAAGCTTTCTTCTGTATTATTCCTCACTACTTTCTCTGACACAAGTTGATTGTATCTAGGACTTACGCACAAATAACGGAAAACAAACCACAGAGGACACAGAGTTCACGGAGAAATGAGAGTTTAGGAGGGTTTTTGCGTAAGTCCTGGTATCAAACAGAATTCAGAATTTTTCTTCAATCACTTGACTTATTAAATACTTCTAATATCTGCCGACAAATCTGTTTGAGCTTATCTTCGATTTCACCAGAAGGTGAAGATGTGCCGACAACACTCCAGTTTTCTACCGTAGAAAGTCGCCACGCCTCACCGCGATGATCGAATCCAGCCACCTCCACACCGATCGCACGGCGGGAATTATTGATCGGATCTTGATAAAATCGGATTTGAATTAAAATACTACGACTTCGCCAAGATTTGCTAATACCAGGAAAGTGAAAACCAATATCTATAGAATCTGGATCGACTAACTCCCTAGTTTCCGGGTCATTTTTCCAGGGTTTGAGATCGGATTTGGCATCAGGAAACTCGAATTTGAACAAATTAACTACCGTGGCAATGTTGCTGGCGAGTTTAAGGTTCGTTGCCTGTTCAGCTGCGTTCACTAAAAAACACTCCTATATTGCGTCGGCATCTTCAAGAATCTGAAGACAGAAAAACCGCCAGAAGGCTTATATGATTGGTGTTTCAGCTTATCAAGACCTTGGAGATTTAGCAACTCTAAATGATATTTCCCTAACAATCTTCGTTATTAAAAAGATACTAAAAATTGCTTCTTGTTGGGACTGGCTAACACCTATTAAGTAATTGTACTTAAAAATTACTCAAAAGCAGACGAAACTCTGCCCTTTGTAGAAAATATCAAGATTTTTGGTTTGGGGAGTTATCGAGAGCGATCGCAGCGCCAACGCCAAGGGCGATCGCAGTTAATTCCTGATTGAGTAATTAAAATTTACCCTCAAAACTTTAAACTATTGAGAGATTGTTCAAATCCCTCAATAGTTTACCCTGAAGAATAATGACAGATTGGCAAGAAATAACAGGTGGCATCACAGCACCAAGGGGGTATCAGGCGGCGGGAATTACCGCAGGTTTGAAACCTTCGGGGTTGCCAGATTTAGCTTTGATATTTTCGGAGGTGGAAGCGATCGCTGCGGGTGTTTTCACCACCAGCCAAGTTAAAGCCGCCTGTGTAGAATATTGTCGCCAACGCTTGCAAGCTAAACACAGCGCTCGTGCCATCCTCTGCAACGCTGGACAAGCAAACGCCGCTACCGGAACTCAAGGCTACCTTGATGCTCTAGAGTCTGCAATGGCTGTAGCCCAAGCCCTGAACATCTCATCTGAATCTGTGTTACTGGCTTCTACTGGCGTGATTGGTCAAAGAATTAAGATGGATGCTTTGCGAAGCGGAATTCCCAAGGTAGTAACAGCACTATCAGAAACCGGCTCAGATGCCGCCGCCGGAGCAATTATCACTACAGACTTGGTAACAAAATCTATTGCCCTAGAGACAACTATAAGCGATGCCCCCGGCGGGCTGCGCCAACGCCCAGTCAGAATTGGCGGCATTGCCAAAGGTTCGGGGATGATTCACCCCAATATGGCAACCATGCTGGCATTTGTGACTTGTGATGCGATGGTTTCACCTCACCTTTGGCAGCAGATGTTAGCAAGGGCGGCTGATAGAAGCTTTAATTCCATTACGGTGGACGGTGATACCAGTACCAACGACAGCTTAATTGCCTTGGCAAACGGTCAATCTCGCACCCCAGCAATTATCGAATGGGGTGCAGAAGCCGAGAAATTAGAGGCGATGTTAACAGCAGTTTGTCAACATTTAGCCAAAGCGATCGCTCGTGATGGTGAAGGCGCAACCTGTCTAATTGAAGTGGAAGTCACAGGGGCCCATGATGAACTCTCAGCCCGACAAATAGCCAAAACCATTGCTGGCTCATCCTTAGTTAAATCTGCAATCTTTGGACGCGATCCAAATTGGGGACGCATCGCCGCCGCCGCCGGACGTGCAGGTATACCCTTTGAGCAAGAAAACCTGCAAATTAAGCTAGGGAATTTTTTAATGTTAGAAAATGGACAACCTTTGCAATTCGATCGTGCAGCAGCAAGTGCTTATTTGAAAAAAGCAGCAGGGGGTGCTTATCTCCAAGAGGATACGGTGTTAATCTCCGTTAATGTTGGTAATGGTTATGGTGTGGGTAAAGCTTGGGGTTGCGATTTGAGTTATGACTACGTGAAAATTAACGCCGAATATACTACGTGAAAATTATATGAAAAATTAGATCCCCGACTTCTTTGAGAAGTCGGGGATCTGGACAACACGCATTTTCACAAATCAAAGAGGATTGCTATAGTTGTTATAAATAAAAACTTATATATGACAAATTCATACTAAAAATAAGTTACAAAAGAAATAAAAACAGGGAATCATAAACTTAATATAATAGTTTTCATAAATAAGAGTTTATATATTAGAAAACCTTCCTACATTTCAGGAAGATAGATAAGTTTTTCTTTATACATACAATTTAATATTTGTTTAATAAATCCATACTTCAAGTTAACAAATTTGGCTTCAAAGGCTGTAAAGTGATTTCAACAAGGTAAATGATACCTCTGCATCACACTAAAAAAGCAGAGCCAATAAATTAGCCGAGTTTTTTTTATATAGGTAGCTATTTCAGCAATGATTTAGCTGCGATCGCTTGGCAAAATCTAGCTTGATTAATAATTAATGGCGCAATAAACATAAGGTTTGTTTTGCCTAAATTGTCATAGCTATAAAAAATAAAAATTGCGTTTTCAGGAGATATTATGACAGAATTTTTTAATCAAATTTCCCGTCGCAAATTCATCGTCACAGCCGGAGTATCGGCGGGTGCTGTATTTCTCAAAGGCTGTTTGGGCAATCCTCCTGACAACCTAACTGGTGGAAACACTCAAGCACAACCAACTGCTCAATCGGTTGCTAATATTAGCCCTGAACAAACACCAGAAACTACTACAGTCAAACTGGGGTATATTCCCATTGTAGAAGCGGCTCCTTTAATTATTGCTAAAGAAAAAGGCTTTTTTGCAAAGTATGGCATGACCAAGGTTGACCTTTCCAAACAAGCTTCTTGGGGTGCAGCCAGAGACAACGTAGAAATTGGTTCTGCTGGTGGTGGTATAGATGGCGGTCAATGGCAGATGCCAATGCCACATTTAATTTCAGAAGGTTTAATTACCAAGGGCAATCAAAAAATTCCCATGTATGTATTATGCCAATTGGTTACACATGGAAATGGAATTGCGATCGCAAACAAGCACCAAGGTAAAGGGATTAGCTTACAACTCGCCGGCGCTAAATCTTTATTTAAGGAATTAAAATCCTCAACACCCTTCACAGCTGCATTTACCTTTCCCCACGTCAACCAAGATTTGTGGATTCGCTACTGGTTAGCAGCAGGTGGCTTAGACCCAGATGCAGATGTCAAATTGCTGACAGTACCAGCTGCGCAAACTGTAGCCAACATGAAAACAGGAACAATGGATGCCTTTAGTACAGGCGACCCCTGGCCTTATCGTCTTGTTCAAGACAAAATCGGCTACGTAGCAGCATTAACGGCAGAAATTTGGAAAAATCATCCTGAAGAATACTTAGCTATCAGAGGCGACTGGGTTGATAAAAATCCCAAAGCTACTAAAGCAATTTTAAAAGGAATTATGGAAGCGCAGCAATGGCTAGATAATTTTGACAACCGCAAAGAAGCGGCTGAAATTCTCGCAGGACGAAATTATTTCAATCTTTCTTCACCAGAAATACTGGCCGATCCATACCAAGGTAAATATGACATGGGTGATGGTCGCAAAATTGATGATAAATCAATGGCAGCTTACTACTGGAAAGA
>NZ_JABXKI010000211.1 GCF_017115095.1 Nostoc sp. NMS4
TTTCTACCACTTATGCTGTGAAGATTTACAAGCAATATAAGGATGAAGCGATCGCCTACGGTGGGCATTCACCCATCGCGGAAACCGATGAGTAAATACCCAAATAATTGAAGTCTCTAGAGGCATATTTCTCTAAGTCAAATCAACCTCAACAGCAAGGACAGTCATCATGTTAAATGTAGAAAACAAAGTTATTGCAATCACTGGAGCCAGTAGTGGATGCTGGCGGCAACTTCATCGACATTCGCCCAAGCCAGAATAACCGTAGTATGATAATACAGTCTAACCAAATTCGAGAACAAGTTAGCCAAATTACCAAGCAATTGCTAGGAGGATTGTAATGCCTAACTGGAGTGCAATTGAAGCGAGTTTTTTACGTCAACCCCACGCGCAACAATTAGGAGAATTAGCAGCTAGTTTGGCACGCCTTAACTCTTGGTCACAAAAGAGTGCAATTCGTGAATTAGTTCCAATATTGTTGTCAGAAAGTTTGTTGTACGTGTCTTTAATACAACAAAAAAGTGAAATAAATAATGTTGAATTAAATCAACTCCAAGACTTATTACAAAACTGGATCAATGTTTGGGACAAATCAATGGAAATTACAGATATTGCATCTGTTGCGTCTACTTGGTCACAGCGAGTATTGGAGATGTCGGGTTTGCTAGCTTCTTAAATCGTTGAGTGCATAGTCTTAAGTAATGCGCTTGACCACTGCGATCAGCTACACTGGGCGGTTACGCCATCGCTCCTCGGTAAATACTGCAGGGAAAATGCATCTTATTTACTAATAAAAACTAAGAGAGATTTCAAAATGACATAGATAATTGTAAAAGTTGATGGAATGATAAATAATATAAATAGAGTATCTCCGAAAAACATGAATTAGCTTATCTGAGGCTGAATGATTATTTATTGATACTGATACAACTTAATATTCGAGTTTATAAAAGTATGTTTATCTAGAGAAAAAGTGAGATTTTCCCTAAATATTTAAATTCAATTTCTGATATATTAGTTTATGCTAACGCTAAAACTGTTTCTAAATAATTGTTATCCAACCCAGCGAGGAACTGTTTATTTTTGATTCCACGTTTAACACACTTCTCTTGAGTTAAAAGATTGACTGCAATATGTCTGAGAATTGCAAAATTCTGTGGAGCATTATCTTTTCTAATCCGACAATCATCTTCTCTCAATGCGACATCCAATATCCAATGTAATGAATTTTCAACTCCCCAATGACTGTGAATAGAATTACCAAACTGTTCAGCATTATCTTCAAGACTACTAATAAAATAACGAGTTTCAACCGTTGTTTCACCATTTAATGAACGAACGGATTCTACCATTCCAACACTATTAAAGTTTGACCAAGCTGAATCTGGGTTAAGCCGAGACTGAATTTGAGATAACATCATATAGTGGCGGATTTCATGACTAATAACTCTGGAATTGCTGTAATCTCATTGGATTTTTCATCCACCTTTACTTGCCCTAACACCAATCTATTTGTAGTTGCCCATGCACTCACCATCACAATTGCACTTTGGTCGCTACTTTCTTCATAAGAACTACGTAAGGTTTTTCCGTCAATTGCTACCACCTCACCTTCAGTTATCTTCTGTATTGATTTCATTCAATCCAGAAAACATGACTGAAACTGTTGAGGATTTATCTGTGTAAATACTCGCGCAAATGTATCATGTGACGGGATACCATTCGGTAGTTCTAGAAATGTTTTTAACCACTCATACTTGGCACATCCATAAGTCTCTATTGCCACCCAACCATCTGCCCCACAAATCACAGCACACACAGCAATCGTTATGATATCTATTAAGTTATGCCGCTTCGTTCGATAAATTCGTGGGTCTTCTATTCCCAAAAAATGGTCAGCAATTGTGATTTTTGGCTTCAGCTTCATACAGAGGAGACGGGAGAGCGTAATTCTTCTTTGGAGCTTTTATGAGAATATCACGTTCGATAAAAAGCAACCGACGGTTGCCTCTAACCACCCCGTCATAATGATTCTCATTCCTTTACTCATCAATGTTTAATTTTCTGAAAGCACTATGGGGTCTAGCTTCTGGTGAATTATACTTTTATCTATGCTCATCAATATTTAGATGCGTTTGCCCTGGGGGATGAGTTTAATCGGAGGCAACGAATCTGCGTTATGGTTCATTTTCTTTTTCAAAAGTCTTCTCCAAGTCGCAAGTCGCAAGTAATACCAATTAAAAGTTGCAAGTCGCAAGTAATTGTCTTGTTATTAAAAGTATGAAAATATATTTATCAAAAAAGTGAAGGTTCAAAACCTCGCCCCTTGTGGGCGAAACAGTCCTTGTATCTGAAGGTAAGTAAAAACCCCACCCCGGAGTGTCTGGCTTGATTTAATACTTGCGACTTGCGACCTCCGACTTGCGACTTCAACTATAATACCCGATCGCGCCTGGGAATACAAAATAAGAAAGTTTTTCTGTGAAGGCAAGGGAACAGTTACGAAAAAATAGGCTGCTCTCTCCCTGCAAAAAGCATAAGATGACATCTATAAGTTGTGCTTATCTCAATTGTAATCGTTGCCATTAGGAGCAGACAGTTGAATCACCTCAGTAAAACGTGAATACTTAACCGCATCGGTAGGGGGATAATCTGCTGACACTGCAATTAACCCAATTTTGATATCCTCGAAATAAATCACACCCCCAATACGTCCTTCGATTTGGAAAGCCCCATGAAATAAATGATACGGAGCTACGTAGATTAGCAAACAGTCACTAATCTTTATTGCCCTGTCAAACATCTGCTGACAAGTTTTTTGGAGGACAGCATCTAGATATTCATTATTGGCAGGTTCACCCAGGTCAGTAAATTCTGGATGATCCGCAAAATGATCCATATAAAATAGCCAGATATCGGACAAGTCTGCGTCAGTCGTCAGTTTCTGCTTAAGTTCTTGCAATCGGTCGATATTCATATTTTGGATATTGAGGAGATAGGGCAAACAGACAATACTGTTAAAAAATTATCAATTATTTTTGCGTTAATGGGGGATAAAGAATTGTCACCAAAGGGTTCTACTAAATGGTGGGGGACTTAGATCAGTAGACTAGTGCTAGTGTACTATAGGATTTGTAGTTTAGGATTTAATTTGCTCGTGGCATAGTGCGTAAAAAGCGAGACTGCTTTTAGTGGAGCTACCTTTGGGACAAGAATCTGTCGCTAGAACCAGGAAAATAGTTCACGTTGATATGGATGCCTTCTACGCATCGGTAGAGCAGAGGGATAGCCCTAGCTACCGAGGCAAACCGTTAGTAGTCGGTGGTAGCCCAAGTCAACGAGGCGTGGTTGCAGCAGCTAGTTATGAAGCGAGGAAGTTTGGTATTCACTCCGCGATGCCGTCAGTAACAGCGTTCGTCTTTGACGTTGCCGCAGGCATCGCAAAATGCCCCGGACTGATATTTGTCAGACCAAGATTCGACGTTTATCGAGAGATTTCCACTTCAATCCACGCCATATTCAAACGCTATACTGACTTGGTTGAAGGGGTTGCTTTAGACGAAGCATATTTGGACGTTACTGAGAACCGGCAAAATATCCCCTACGCTTCTACGATCGCAAGACACATCAAAACTGCAATTTTCCAGGAAACTCAGTTGACAGCAACCGCAGGCGCGTCAATTAACAAGTTCCTAGCAAAAATGGCATCAGGCCAAAACAAGCCCAATGGACTGACAGTGATTTTGCCAGAGGATGCGATCGCCTTTGTAGAGCAGCTGCCGATTGAAAAATTCCACGGCATTGGAGAGGTGCCTGCGGCGAAGATGCACTCACTCGGCATTCATACTGGCGCAGATTTGAAAGAGCGATCGCTTACTGAGTTAACACACCACTTTGGTAAAGCAGGGCAATACTACTATAAGATTGCCAGAGCAGAAGATGACCGCCCAGTTGAAGCAAATCGAGTTCGCAAATCGATTGGTGCAGAAACCTCGTTTGCACAAGACTTAATGCCATTAGCTATGTGTTTTAGCTCAACATTTAGTATTTTAGCTTACTTAAATAATAGAAATTATTCCGTAGCTGCCTTACTTGGTGGAATTAGCCCTATAATCTACAGTTATGATACTCCCCTCGATCAGCAGGCATCATAGAAAATCAAACTTCTCTTCTTATTGAGCGAAAGTTTATAATATTCTATAAAGATGATTAAGAAAAATGATTAAGCCTAAAAATGTGTATCGCGGACACTCAATGGAAAAAGTTGGTCATGGTAAAAGAGCGGGATTTAAAACAACTATCAACGAAAAAGAATGGTCTGCCGTGACTGAATTAGAGGTAAAAACAGCAATTGATGCTTGGATTGATGAAGGAGTAGAGCCTTAGCTATTGCCTACATAGCTATAACTTTGTGCCGACATTAATAATTGGCTTGCAAAACTGGGAGGCACGGAATAGCCGATAATTCACCCCGCCGTTGCTGCCTCGCTGGGAAATTCGTACCAATCGGGAAAGCCTTGTAACTTCGCAGCCCCCTCAATAGACAAAGACTTGACAGTACCATCAGGCAACCAGATATCAGCGAACTTACTACGGTTACAGCCTTTGTGATCGGTGAAGTGCGATCGCAGTATGGTATTGCATGGTAAATTTCCAGGTTTGTATTTGGACTGTGTACGTCCCCCAACTCTCTGTATTAGCAGTGGTGTCGGCGCATTCCCGGCTAAAAATTTCTCCAAAGCTTGCCGTTGTTTGGGGAGTAGTTGGGAATCGGTCATGGTGGGGATGAGATGCGCGATACCTTCGGCACACTTCGTGAACGCCTCATACCAACCTATTGGTTTTCTGTGAGCGGGTATTGCAACGCGAAAACCTCTACTAGCAATCAGGACTAACCGCCGCCGCGCCTGGGGCAGTCCAAAATCAGCCATGTTGACCACACTGTAATTGACCGAGTATCCCTCTTGCTCCAAAGCATCCAGGATGATACTAAAACTCTGACTGTTCTGATACCGTGGGACATTTTCGAGAGTGAACACCCGTGGCTGTAACTGTCGGATGGCTTCTGCTACTGCGATCGCTGCACTCAGGTCGTCAGCCGTTTCAATACCCTTACCAGCTTTAGCTGTGTGTGCTTGGCTGAAGTTAGCGCACACCGGAGAGGCGTGGAGATAGTCGGGGTGGCGCGGAAAACCTAGAAATCCTAACCGTGCTACTTCTTGAACTGTTAGCTGGATTATTCTACAGCCATATTCGCTAAAGTTGTGGTGATGGGTTTTGGCAATCGCCCTGCTCAAGTCTGGTTTTGTGGGGTCGAACTCCACCGCAATGACTGGACGAATCCCGGCTTGCACCATCCCCGCTTCAATCCCGCCGCCACCCGCGAAAAGTACTACAGCAATCGGTGCATCATCTGGAAGAACTGGTTTTAATTTTGTGTTATCAAAATTTTTGCAGACATCTGATTTTGGTGATGGCTTTTTGGTTCTGGTAAAATTCGGAGCTTGAACTTGTAATCGCGCTCAGTAGATAAACATTCATCAGGGGCAAGAGTTGCCCATTTATGGAAGAGTTGTTGGATAGTTGTACTCATAAAGTCTGTAGTTGTGAGTTTCTGCAAGAATAGAAAGAGAAAGGAGGGATTATGACAAACGCTTTTCCACCGGAAGATATCAGTGCAAGGTTTGATAATATTGATACTCGTCTAGAAGAGATCGGTGACGAACTGGATTTACTGAGGACAGTACAGAATGCTAACAGGCGGGAAACACGGGGAAATTCCCAAACCATTGCAAGGTTGGAGCGTACCATTAGGGAACTGGCTGACATTGCGCGCCTCCATCAGGAAGGATTACGCGCTGCTCAAAGAGATGCTGAACGCGATCGCCAAGCCATAAGGGAAGTTGAACTTCAAGCTGACCGAGATCGTGAAGTTTTGCTTGCTTCCTTGCTTCAAGGCGAACGCGATCGCCAAACCTTCCAAGAAGAAATCCGCAGAATTTGGGAGTATTTACGTGACCGAAATGGCGGCAGTAGCACACCAAATTAATTAACTCCATCCCGTTTACCTTGCCAAGTTCAAAAACTTCGATGTAGATAAATCGCACAACATGGTTGCAGTGCCGAGCTTACCGTAAAGGCGGTTTTTCTCAACAATCAACTCAATAGTGCGATCGATTGGGGCGTTTATCAGCCGTTGTTTGATTGCCCCGATTGATTTGACAGCCTAAGAAAACAGGGATTTTGTGAGACTTGGCAATATCCCGAATCTGGCGGGTAATCT
>NZ_JABXKI010000022.1 GCF_017115095.1 Nostoc sp. NMS4
GTTCCCTCCCCTTTGCAAGGGGAGGGTTAGGGTGGGGTAAAACCTTGGTTAATCAGTTGCATTCTAAAACTATCTCTCCTGCCCCCTGCCCCCTTATTAAAATTTAACTGCTTCAGTAAAAACTGATGCTATTTGTTGTCCTGACTGACAGCGTTCAAGATAAATCTGCGCGACTTGATCCCAGGGGTTTTGCTGTAAGCAATCTTGAAAATACTCGGCTGCTGCGGCAAATTGTTCTTTTTCATAACACGCTAATGCTGTGGCAAATAACTCTAAAGTAGCCGTTTTACCTGCACCAACTTTTGGGGGATCGGCTGCGAATACTTCATGAACAGTCACAGCATTGGTTTTACCCTTCACCTTCACCTTACCAACTACACGAATACCATAGCGATCGCTATTTTGTAAGCGCTCAAAAGTTTGGTCGGTAATTAATAGCGGGGCGTTGAATGTTTTGGTCAATCCTTCGATTCGCGCTGCTAGATTAACCGCATCGCTAATCACTGTGCTATCCATGCGATTCAACCCGCCGACTGTCCCCAAAATTAGCGAACCAGTATTAATCCCAATGCCAATTTGAATTGGTAAGTAACCCTTAGTTTGACGTTTTTCGTTATAAATTGTTAATGTCTGCAACATGGCAATTCCCGCAAGTACCGCATCGTCGGCATCTCCAGCAAACAAGGCCATGATGGCATCACCAATATATTTGTCGATAAAGCCATTGTTTTCCAGAATGATCGGCTCCATGCGACTGAGGTAGGAGTTAATAAATCGGAAATTTTCGGCGGGAGTCATGCTTTCTGAAAGGGTGGTGAAGGCGCGAATGTCGGTAAATAAGACTGACATTTCTCGCTGCACCTGATCGCCTAATTGCACATCGATAATGCTTTGCTTGTCGAGAAATTGCAGAAATTGGCGAGGGACAAAGCGCTCATAAGCTTTGTTGAGTGCGGCTAAATCGGTATACAAACGGGCATTTTCAATGGAAATCGCTGCTTGTGCTGAAAGCAGGTTGAGCAATTCCAAACGATCCGGGGTAAATGCTCCGGTTGTCAAGTTATTTTCTAAATAAACAATTCCTGCTAACTTTCCTTGATTAATCAAGGGAGTACACAGAATCGATCGCGGTTGGTATTGGCGAATGTAAGGATCTTTGATGAATTCCCCAATCCCAACTGCTTCGTTGATGGCATCGTTTAGAACTACATTAGTTTTAGTGCGAATGACATAGTTAACGATCGCAGTCGAAAGAGTTTGGTTATCTTCAATACTGAGTGATTCCAAAACCTGAATACTATTCTCACCAACGCTTCCCTGCGCTTCTATCAGAAATTTCCCCTTAGTTGACAACAGCAAAAACCCCCGTTGTGCGCCGGCGTTTTCCATTAAAATCCGCATGAAGTTAGATAAAAGTTTATCTAGCTGAATTTCTTCGGAAAGGGTTTGAGAAGCTTTGATCACTGTCAGCAAATCCAATGATTCTGAGCGACTAGTACTTGTGAGTCCGGTTGGGTGAGAAGTAGTGGTTGATAAACTTGAGTTAACAGCTTTTTCGAGAATGCGCGTTAAGATTTGGGGATACTTGGCTTCTAAATCTTTTACCTTAGCGATCGCTCCCCACTGTAAATAAAGATAGCGGGCTTCTTGCAGATAAACTTGGGCAATCTTCAATTTGTTCTGGGCTAGGTAAAATTTGGCAGTCAATTCATTAGCCAGAGCCGCTTCATTAAAATACTGGTTTGATTGGGCTAAGGTAATGGCGCGATCGTAACAGGCGATCGCTTGACTCGATTCTCCATGCACCCGATGCCATTCTGCTTCTACCAACGCCAATTTATGGGTATAGTTAACAGGAGAAAATTTCGCCCATACTTGCATTTTTTTCTGGTTTGCTGCCACTCGTTGGAGTAGTTTTTGACGTTCTGCTGCACTGACAACATCGGCTAAGGCTAGTCGTCCTAATGAGTCATAAAAGTGAAACAATCCGACAATATATAAACCCACAACTGCATCTAAATAAGGAATTGCTAAATCAGCATTATTGACGGCTGTAGCATAATCTTCAAACCAATAATTCAGCGTTAGATAATTAGTATAAACATAAAAAACAGCTGTGCGGTAGTTACTCTCGATATGCTGCGGTAACATAACCGTTGCATCATAAAATTCCCCCGTCAATTCACAAGGGTGAGGATTTTTAGCCTGTAAATTAACAACTACTTGGCGATAAAGTTGAATCAACACAAAAATCGGTTTTTTCTTAAACTGATGAACTGCCTCTGCGTAAATAGCTAAACATTCATCCAATTCAAGAAGATTTTGACCAGTAAAATAGCTATGCATAGAGCATGTATTGGCACAAAATGCCGCATATTCGGTATCACCCGTATCGCGCCCAATTTGAAATGCTTCTTGCAACGAAGGAATAGTATTTTGCAGTGGTTCTTGCCAGTGGCGGACAAAGGAATTAACTACAAATAAAGTTCTCGCTTGCAGATGCTTGGCATTGAAACGGTCTAGCACTTTCAAGGCTAATTCACCAAATTTATATCCCCCTTTTAGATCGCCAACAACGCCACAGAGAATCAAGCCATAAGTTGCGTAGGCGAAGGCTGATTCTGCCGCGTTGCCGTATTTAGCGGATATTTCTACCTGTTTAAAGACCGTCAAAGGAAAAACGTTCGGGGCTGCTAGGTAGGTCGCCGAGGCAATACTCGCAAGGATACGAATTGCCGCTAATTTCGTGGGATGGGTGAGTTTTGGCAAGTCAGCTAAGGTGTCTACCTGCTTACCTGCCAAAGCGAGTTTAGTTTTTAACAATCCCAGCATAATTTGCAGTTGACCGGGGTTGTTAGCCAAGGGAATGCCCAGCAGTTGCAGAACTTGCAGACCGAGTTTAGAAGCTGCTAAGAGTTGATCGCGAGCGATCGCAGCTTGGATTTTGATGGCATAAACCTGTGCCTGATCGATTGTGCTACGGGTCTTTTGCAGTACTTCATCTGTTAATGCATCCATGCGCTCAAAGTCCCCACCCAGATAAGCAGCTTCGGCGGCGGCGGTGTGCAATGCTAAAGCTAGCTGATACTGCTGCCGCCAACAGCTAGCTGCTAGGCAGTTAATCCCCATTGTCAGATAATCTAAGGCTGGCTGATAGGCTGCTGAGGCTTTGGCTTTGTTACCTGCTGTTAAATTTAACTGAGCTAGTTTTTGGCGCTGTTGAGAATCTGTAATTAGGTTGATACCGAAATTCAGTTGGTTAACAATGTCAAAAATCCTTTCTTCTTGCTTCTGGGGAGTAATACATTGTAATAATAGTTGTCCAATCTGCAAGTGTACTGCTTGTTTTTGGTCAGTAGAAATCAGCGAGTAAGCTGCTTGCTGGACGCGATCGTGCAGGAATTTATAAACTACATCCAAATTTGTCAAGTTCGCTGTGACTTCTCGATCGGCAACTTGCAAGAGTTGGTAGTCATTACCTTGAGGTAAAATTAATCCGGTTTGCACGGCTTCCCAGAGTTGGGCGGCGACATCTGCGAGAGATTTTGAGCTAGCGATCGCTAAAGTATGCAAATCAAAGGAATTACCAATACAAGCTGCTAATTTTAAAGCTTCTTGGGTAGCTGCTGGCAACTTTTGAATTTTCAGCGCCATCAACTCGACGACGTTATCGGTAATCTGGGCTGCTTGGATTTTTGCCAGTTGCCATTGCCATTGTCGCTGAGTGAAATTAAATTGTAGTAATTCTTCTGCATACAGCGACTTGAGAAATTCATTCATGAAGAAAGGATTACCATTGGTCTTCTGCTGAAGCAGTTCAGCCAGAGGTGTAATTTGGGCTAAATCGGCATTGTTGAGGGTATCGCTGAGGAGTTGTTCAATTTCGGGCAATACTAAGGGCGTTAAGGTGAGTTCGTGAATAGCCACTCCTGCTTGTTCTAAAGATGCGATCGTTGCCCTTAGTGGATGGGTTTTATCTACTTCATTATCACGATAAGCACCAATCAGCAACAAATATTGACTGTCTGCTTGACTAATTAATAACTCAATTAGTTGGAGTGATGCACTATCCGCCCATTGCAGATCGTCCAAGAACATTACTAAAGGATGTTCCTTTTGAGTAAAGACTTTAATAAAGTTTTGCAAGACTAAATTAAACCGAGTTTGCGCTTCCTTGGGTGATAGTTTTACCACAGGTGGCTGCTGACCAATAATTAGTTCCACCTCTGAAATCACTTCGATAATTACCTGACCATTCACCCCAAGAGCATCTAATAATTTTTTCCGCCAAGTAGTAATTTCTGCTTCACTTGTAGTTAACAACTGGCGAATTAAAGCTTGAAAGGCTTGAATTAAAGAACTGTAAGGAATGTTACGTTGAAACTGGTCAAACTTCCCAGAGATAAAATATCCCCGTTGTTGGGTAATCGGTTTATAAATTTCTTGAACTAGGGCTGATTTGCCAATTCCAGAATAACCGGCAATCAGCATCACTTCGCTTTGTCCGTGACTGGCTCGCTCAAAGGCTGCAAGTAAGTTTGTTACTTCCGCCTCGCGCCCGTACAGTTTTTGAGGAATTTGAAATCTACCGGAGCAATCTTGCTGTCCGAGTTCAAATAATGAAATTTGCCCTGTAGATTTGAACATCTCCAGACATTGCTGTAAATCTGCCTGTAATCCAAAAGCACTTTGATAACGAGCTTCGGCGGTTTTTTCCAGTAACTTCATCACAATTTGCGAAAGCGCTGGCGGAATTTGGGGATTGATTTGATCGGGCGGAATTGGTTGTTTGGCAATATGGCTGTGAACCAGTTCCACAGGATCGTCGCTAATAAAAGGTAAATTCTGGGTCAACAGTTCGTAGAAAGTGACTCCCAAAGAGTAAAAATCGGTGCGATAATCAAGCGAGCGATTCATCCGTCCTGTTTGTTCAGGAGAAATATAAGCGAGAGTCCCTTCTAAAACATTCAGATTTCCCAAGGTGGGATTTTCCCGCGACAGCAAAGTAGCAATGCCAAAGTCAATTATTTTCGTTTGTTGAGTCGTGGGATTGAGAAGAATATTGGCAGGATTAATGTCTTTATGAATAATCTGTTGCTGATGAATTTCTGCTAAAGCTGCCGCTACTTGCATCGCCAGGTGCAAAAAATTCTCTAGCGTTAGAGGCGATTGATTGAGCAACTCACGCAGAGGTTGCCCACCAAAATCTTCTAAAACTAACACTAAGGTGTTTTGATATTTTTTCAGGTCGTAGGCTTGGATAATTCCCGGCACTTGAAAGCGGCGCGTGAGATCGTATTCTAGTTTAAACCGAGCGATCGCTTCTGGGGATGGGTATTCTTGCCACAGAACTTTCAGTACTACTGGTTGTCGATCTAACTCTCGATATCCCCGATAAACCTGAGAATTGGGGCTTGTGTGCAGTTCTGTCAGGACTTTATACCCTTCCAGTGCGATCATAGATTACTCAAGCGTTTGCTGTGTTGTTAAAGTCTATTCAGTATAAATTACTCACCTTGCAAGTGAACAGAGATTAGCCGAATGCTACAGTTTACCAACTATGAGTAGATTAGATGAGAGCGATCGCTGTCAAATTACCCCCAAATTACCCCCCTCAATCCCCCCTTGCAAAGGGGGGAAGCCGGAAATCTAGTTCCCTCCCCTTTGCAAGGGGAGGGTTAGGGTGGGGTAATCTTCCGCAATTGACAAACAGTTTGTGCAATCATTGCGATCGCACCTTCCAACTCTTGATAAACCTGTTGATTTGTAAACCTCAAAAAACAAGTCCCTTTAGATTCAAGAAAACATTGTCGTTCATAATCATAAACCTGCGCTCCTTCTTGAAAATGACTATTACCATCAATTTCTATAGCAAGTTTTAATTCAGGACAATAAAAATCCACAACAAATACATCAACACTGTACTGTCTACGAAATTTGCAACCATCAATTTGCCGATTTTTCAACCTTTCCCACACAATCTTTTCAGCAGGTGGCATATTATTACGGAGCGATCGTCTTTTTTCTTTCTCCGAGGTTTTGTTATAAAGCTCTGTCATAACATCTTGATTTTTGGTAATTTCAAATTACCCCCCTTAATCCCCCCTTGCAAAGGGGGGAAACTAGGAATCTTGTTCCCTCCTTTTAGCAAAGCTACGGTGTATACATAAGTCAAATTACCCCCCTTAATCCCCCCTTGCAAAGGGGGGAAAC
>NZ_JABXKI010000396.1 GCF_017115095.1 Nostoc sp. NMS4
AAACAAGTTAAATTAATTGACTTTAGTATTGCATCTCTACTCCCAAAAGAAACTCAAGAAATTAAAAATCTCAATGTATTAGAAGGAACTTTGGCTTATATTTCTCCCGAACAAACGGGAAGAATGAATCGCTTAATTGATTATCGGACTGATTTTTATTCCCTGGGGGTAACTTTTTACGAATTACTCACGGGTGAATTACCATTTCCATCAAATGACGCAATGGAGTTGGTACATTGTCACATTGCGAAAATGCCGGATTGTGTGTCTGATATGAAATCCGAAATCCCCAAAGTTGTCGGTGAGATTATTAGGAAATTGATGGCAAAAAATGCCGAAGATAGATATCAAAGTGCTTTGGGGTTAAAGCACGATCTAGAAAAATGTTTATCTCAACTTGAAGAAACTGGTGGAATAGAATCTTTTGAAATTGCACAGAGGGATATTTGTGACAGGTTTATTATCCCCGATAAACTCTACGGACGAGAAGCCGAAGTTGAAACTCTACTCTCTTCTTTTGAACGAGTCAGCTTGGGTGCAACAGAAATGATGTTGGTAGCTGGTTTTTCTGGAATTGGGAAAACTGCGGTTGTCAATGAACTTCATAAACCCATTGTCAGACAGCGGGGTTATTTTATCAAAGGCAAATACGACCAATTCCAACGAAATATTCCTTTCAGTGCCTTTGTGCAAGCATTTCGGGATTTAATGGGGCAATTGTTAACCGAAAGTGATGCTCAAATCCAAGCATGGAAAAATCAGATTTTAGCGGCAGTAGGAGAAAGTGGACAAGTAATTATTGAAGTCATCCCCGAATTAGAAATAATTATTGGTAAACAACCACCTGCAACAGAGTTATCTGGAACTGCGGCCGAAAATCGATTTAATTTATTGTTCCAAAAATTTACCCAAGTTTTTACAAGTTTTGAACATCCGTTAGTGATGTTTTTGGATGATTTACAGTGGGCTGATTCCGCATCATTAAAGTTAATCCAGTTATTAATGGCTGATACAGGGCATCTTTTCTTAATTGGTGCATATCGTGATAACGAAGTCAATCTAGCCCATCCGTTAATGTTGACCTTGGGTGACATTGAAAAAACTGCAGTAATTATTAATACGATTACTTTAGCTTCACTGAATCAAGATAAGGTGAATGAATTAGTTGCTGACACACTGAAATGTACAGAAAATTTGGCATTGCCTTTTTCTCAATTGGTATATGAAAAAACTCAAGGTAATCCTTTTTTTGCTACACAATTTATCAAAGCATTATATCAAGATGGACTAATTAAGTTTAACTTTGAGTTAGGCTGTTGGCAATGTGATATAGCACAAGCGACTCAGCAAGCGGTTACAGATGATGTGGTTCAATTCATGGCATTGCAGTTACAAAAATTGCCAGAATCAACACAAGAGGTTTTAAAATTAGCTGCTTGTATTGGCAATCAATTTGATTTAGCAACTTTGGCAATTATTTCAGAAAAATCGGAAATCGAAACGGCTGTGGATTTGTGGACAGCCTTACAAGAAGGCTTGATTTTACCCCAAAGTGAGGTTTATAAATTTTATCAGGGAGAAGATAACCAGCAATTGGGGCTGGAAAATCGCAATACCAACAAACAATTAGCCAAATATAGATTTCTGCACGATCGCGTCCAACAAGCCGCTTATTCTCTCATTCCCGACGAGCAAAAACAGGCAACGCATTTAAAAATTGGTCAATTATTGCTGAGAAATTCTGCAAACGTTGAGCGAGACGAGCGGCTATTTGAAATTGTTAATCAATTAAATACAGGGCGATCGCTCATTGTTGAGCAAGCAGAACAAATCAAATTAGCTCAACTTAACCTCATTGCTGGACTCAAAGCAAAAACTTCGACAGCATATACAACGGCTGCGGATTATCTGAAAACAGGCACTAAACTAGTTGGTTTACAGGGTTGGCAGCACTCGTATAAATTAACATTTTCATTCTATCGACAACTGGCAGAAGTTGAGTTTCTGTGTGGCAATTTCGATCAGTCCGTTGAGTTGGTCGAGCAGATTTTATCTCGTGCAAAGGATGTGTCAGAGCAGGCGGAAGTTTACAACTTACTCGTGGTTCAGTACACATTTGTGGGTCAATATGCAGCCGCGATTGAAACTGGCATGAAAGCACTCCAACTTTTGGGCATAGATATTTCCAAGGGTGATCTGCAAGCAGAAATTCAACAGGAGATTCAGACGATTAACAACTATCTGCAACAGCATTCAGTTTTGTCATTATTGGATGATCTATCAGAAACGACCGATCCTAAAATTCGCATTGCTGTTCAACTTCTGGTTAATCTCGACCCACCAGTTTACATCACCTCTAACCTCGACCTTTATATTCTGATATCAGCTAAAATCGTTGCGCTCTCACTGGAGTACGGTTATATTCCTGAAACGGTAAAAGGCTATGGCAACTACGGCTGGCTCTCCGGGATTGTTCTGGGGGATTACAAAACTGGATACGACTTTGGTGTACTGGGAATGAGTCTTGCCCATAAACTAAACAATCGTGCTCAGATCAGCAAAGTTAGCCTCTCATTTGGCAGTTGGATTCACAGCTGGAGCAAACCTGTTGGCAAAATTCTTCACGTCAACGATGAGGGATATCAAGCGGGTTTGGAGTCAGGCGAAGTCTTATTCGGTGGGTTTAATCTATTCTGTAAAGTCACAAATCAACTATTTAGTGGCACTAGTCTTGACATTATTGATGAAAATCTGCATAAGTATTTGCCCTTTGCGACTAAAACCAAAAACGGACTATTGTTTGGAGTTTTAGGTGGAGTTTATTTTTTAGTGCAGGGACTACTCGGATCGACCACTGCTTCTAGCAATTCCTCAAAATCGGAAGGGGAGATTCAAATCGACAGACAACAATATCTAGAATTCTGCGAGACTGGACAGGACTTTTGTTCGTTGAGTGTCTTCTATATTTGGCAAATGCAATTGTCCTGCATCAATCAAACTTTTCGAGATGGTCTTAACTATGCATTAGCAGCCAAGCGTACCTTGAAAGGAGCATTAGGATTTACCCCTTCCTCAGAATACCCGATATACGAATCGCTTATTTTGCTGAATCTCTACCAAGAAGCGGCACCAGACCAACAAGCACAATACTTACAACAAGTGTGGTGTCATCAGTTACAGTACAAAGTTTGGGTAGATAATTGCCCAGAAAACTTTCTGCATAAATATCTCCTGGTAGAAGCAGAATTGCATCGAGTGATGGGTGAGACGCTCAAAGCAGTAGAATTTTATGATCGCGCCATTACCTCTGCTAAAGAACATAACTTTACGCATATTGAAGCCTTAGCCAATGAATTTGCTGCTCGGTTCTATGTGGTATGGGGTAGAGAACGAATCGCCCAAGATTATCTTCTTGATGCCTATTATGCTTATGCTCGGTGGGGAGCAAAAGCCAAAACCGATGATTTAGAAAAACGCTATCCCCAACTTCTTCTGCCCATTTTGCAGCAACCCAAACCCAGCTTCAATGTCAGAGAAACCCTCACCAGTCTTCACACCAATTCCATTCATTCCTCAACCCAAGTCTCCAGCAGCAGCATTATTTCCGATATGCTGGATTTTGACTCCGTCATCAAAGCCGCCCAAGCCCTATCGGGCACCATTCAACTTGATGAACTGCTCCAGCAACTCACCCAAATCATTTTGCAAAACTCCGGGGGAGACAAATGCATATTAGTTTTACCCCAAGACGAAATCTGGTATGTTAGAGCCATTTCCACTCCCGAAATCACAGAACTTTGCTCCCAAGCGTTAGAAAATCATCCTAATGTTCCCATCAAACTGATTCAGTATGTTAAACGGACGCAAACTGTAGTGGCGATTGATAATTTAGCAACCGATTTACCTGTGATTGATGACTATCTCAGCCAACGTCAGCCCAAGAGCGTTCTGTGTTTACCGATTCTCAATCAAGGGCATTTAGCTGGGATTCTTTGCCTAAAAAATCAAGCTACTGCGGGGGTGTTTACGAGCGATCGTCTGAAGGTAATTAACTTTCTTTGTACTCAAGCAGCCATTTCCTTAGAGAATGCTGGACTCTATCAAGAATCACAGTACTATAATCAGCAACTACAGCAATCTCTCCAAGATTTACAAAAAGTTCAAGAGAAAGTCCAGGAAACCGAGAAACTCTTTCAAGCAATGGCAGATTCCGCTCCTGTTTTATTATGGCTAGCGGGGACAGATTCCTTGTGTTATTTCTTCAATCAGATTTGGTTAGATTTTACTGGTCGCACGCTAGAGCAGGAAATGGGCAATGGCTGGGCAGAAGGAGTTCATCCAGAAGATTTTCAACAATGTCTAGATATTTACTTAACGTCTTTCCATGCACGGAAAAGTTTTAAGATGGAATATCGTCTGAAACGTGCCGACGGTGAATATCGTTGGATATTAGGCAACGGTACTCCACGCTTTTTTCCTGATGGTAGTTTTGCTGGATATGTTGGTTCTTGCATCGATATTACTGATCGCAAACTCATTGAAGCCGATCATCAAAAAAAATCCGAAGCCCTTCAACAAGCCTTGCAAGAACTCCAAACAACTCAAATTCAAATGATTCAAAGTGAAAAAATGTCGGCATTAGGTAATTTAGTTGCTGGCATTGCTCATGAAATGAATAATCCCCTGGGTTTTATTTCTGCAAGTCTAAAACAAGCAAAACCCAGCTTTGCTGATATTAGCGAACACCTGAAATTATACCAAAAAAGTTTACCAAATCCAAGTGATGAAATTATTGACCATGCAGAAGAAATCGACTTGGATTATAGCTTAGAAGATTTGCCCAAGATGATTGATTCCATGTCTATGGCGTGCGACAGGCTGAAAAATATCAGCACCAGTTTACGTACTTTCTCTCGTGCCGATCAAGACTATAAAGTGCCATTTAACATTCACTCTGGCATTGATAGCACCATTCTCATTCTCAAACATCGGATCAAGGCGAATGAACAACGTCCGGCGATTGAAGTTGTCACTAACTATGGGGATTTACCTCAAATTGAATGTTTTCCTGGTCAATTAAATCAGGTATTTATGAATCTGATAGCAAATGCTATTGATGCAATAGATGAATCTAATCAGGGACGAATTTTTGAAGAAATTAAAGCTAATCCGAACTGTATTACAATTACAACCTCATTCGGAAATAATCTAGTTAAAATTGCCATTGCAGATAATGGTAAAGGGATGAGTGAAGAGGTGAAATCAAAAATATTTGACCATTTATTTACTACAAAAGCTGTTGGTAAAGGGACGGGGTTAGGGTTGGCGATTGCTCGTCAAATTGTGGTAGAAAAACATAACGGTTCACTGGTTGTGAATTCTACACTCGGTGAGGGAACTGAATTTGTCATTACCTTACCAGGGACTTCCAGAAAATAAACTATTCCCTTAACAATAATGATAATCATTTTAAGGGTGGATGAAGGGGCTGCCGTCGGCAGCCCCTTCATCCACCAAAACACCTTGATATTCACAATTCAAGATATCTCGACTTATAGGTATCTGGATATCAAGATACCTTTTTACTTTGATATCTAAAAATTTAGGTAACTGCCTAGCTATATAGTATTTGAGGAAAAGAAAACAGAGACATTACCTTGTAGTGCATCAGTAATCACTTCCAGCAAATTAAGACCATGCTTAGATGCAGTTGAAAGGAAAGAACGTATATTGGCAAATAAAACCGCAAAATCGAATGAGCGAAAGCCGCCAGAAACTTTCTGTTTACATTTCATCATCCGCAAATCACGTTCGGCTTGATTATTGGTAAATGGAACATCTGGGTCTATCAAAAAACGTAAGACATCGCTCAAGTCATTTTGAAAACGCAATTAACTTGTTATGACCAATTCGTCGTTTCACTCGTCCTCGATTACTTTTACGAGTTAACGGCAATTGGCTTTGATGAAAATCTTGCCCTCGCTTTAAAATTTGCTCATACAATTGCTTGAGACGAGTAACAATATTTTTAGGAATACCGGATTGATAGCGATGTTTATAATTGCAAGCCAAGAGCAAAAGCTTTTTCATTGACTTAGCCCAAGGCTCTTGTTCAATTTCCTCTAAAGCTTTAAGTTCTCGCAGGTGATGGGCATTGTTCAATAACCGGCAAGTTTTGGGTCGGGGTCTAAATC
>NZ_JABXKI010000114.1 GCF_017115095.1 Nostoc sp. NMS4
ATTGCGAGCAGAGCGAAGCAATGACAACTATTTATCGAACATGATATAGTTTATACTATTTTGGATTAGAAATTGTCATTGCGAACGGAACAAAGTGCAGTGAACGCGAGAGCGTCTCGTAGAAACGCAATCGCAAGAGTATTGGGATTGCTTTGCCCAGTGGGTGTTTTCAAAGTCTTAGATCCCCCCAACCCCCCCCTTAAAAAGTCTATCCATTAGTCACATCTTTCTTTACAATCCTGAAACCTTGGTTTCATAACCATCTTAAAAACTAAGACGTTAGGCATACTTGACAAATTGGCGTTTAATATTCTCGCTAAAACTGCGTTTTTATTGAGAATTAAAGACGAACTAATCAGGGTTAGAAAAAATGTGAGAGCATTCACTCACAAATGTTGAGAAAGATCCGGGTAATAGATAGGTACACAGACAGAGCTTGATTGAACTGTTAAACCTAGATATGACAATCAACTTTCCATCCTATTCAACATTTCGACAAGTAATGAAAACAGTGGATTTTTCATCACTTATACGTAAGTCCTAAATATTACTGAACTCACAATGTGATTTTATACTGAACTCACAATGTGATTTTATAAAGTAAAATTTTGCCTAAGTATTGCAAATTTTACTGATGATTTCCTTCTCTAAGTTTTTCAAGGAAAACCAATTGACTCAGGTAGCAGCGCTGTTGTTATTGCTAATACTCTTAGCAATAGCAGGGGTTCCCGGATACCTGACAGGACACTGGCAATGGAAACAGCCGCCCCCTGTTCCTAGCCTCCACGAACTAAAACAGATCCGCAAAACTGGGTTAACCCTTCCTGGTTGGCAAACCATTGAGCAAGCAGAACAGCAAATTGGCGAACATAATTGGTCTTTGCAGGTAATTAAAAAAGAAGGTTCCGAATCCCAGGCAATCTTGCTTTTGTTGCCGCAAAATGGGCCTATGGATCAACCAGAGGTAGAGTGGACAGACGTTAACGGCTGGGGAAGGTCACGCTGGGGAAAGTGGGATGTAGCTCAATCTCGTTCTGCGGAATTTACTGTCAAACCATCTGCAAAGTTGGCTTCTAATGTCCAAACTAAAGTAGAGGCTAGGTTCTTTCGCGCCTCCACACCACAGCAAACCTTCGCTGTTTTACAATGGTATGCTATGCCAGACGGCGGAAATCCATCACCTTTTCACTGGTTTTTGGCAGACCAACTGGCACAGTGGCGCAAGCAACGCACTCCTTGGGTTGGCGTGAGCATTCTGATTCCAATGGAACCTTTGGGACAGGTAGAAACTTCTTGGTCTTTAGCCCAGTCTATTGGGGAAACAGTACAAGCTGCATTAATGGCAGGCCCTTTGTAGAGTCTGTTATAGATGCCCTTGTGCTGAGATTTATCAAGACTATCTCTAGAAATTGTGTTCAGGCTGAAACTCACCTAAAATCATGTTAAAAACATGAAGTTAGAAATTAAATTTAGCAAAGTTATTCTCTTTCTCTTGGTAAATACTTGTAGATAAAAGAGACATCTAAGACATTTTTCGAGTAAAATAACCACTCGGCGCAACTAATTTCTAGATCAATATTTTCTACACCGATGTTCATAGATCCCAGTTATTGTATGCGTGGATTCAGCGCCCTGTGTTTTGTCAGTCTTCAAGTAGGAGTTTTCTTAACAACACCTATCCAACTTGTTGTTGCCCAGCCTTTTCCATATAAAGGACAATCACCAGGGCTATTCCCCTCACCAGTGCCAGGTAGTGAGGTTGTACCTCCAGGTGTAAATGAAGAAATTTCCCCGCAACTCAGCCGTTACCTCTTGGGGCCAGGAGATGCAATTGGTGTTGTGCTTCAGCGTCCTCCTGGTCCATACCGCTTAGGTATAGGAGATGGAATTAGCGTTTCGGTTCAGCGCTTTCCAGATTTGAGCTTTCAAGCTTCAATCAACCCAGAAGGTAATATTGCGGTGCCGTTATTGGGAACAGTTTCTTTACAAGGTTTAACTTTGCAAGAAGCTGAAGACAAAATTCGCTTGGGTTTAAATCGTTATGTAGTCGATCCAATAATAGTTTTAGCATTAGCAGCGCAGCGTCCAGACCTCAGTTTTCAAGCTGTAATTAGTCCAGAAGGCAACATTATCGTGCCGCAAGTGGGAACGGTGTCATTAAAAGGTTTGACCTTGGAAGAAGCTCAAGAAAAAATTCGCCTGGGCTTGAGTCGCTTTTTCCCAGATCCAATTGTGGTAGTATCCTTGGCAGGAACGCGACCAGTTCAAGTTACCATTAGCGGAGAAATCTTTCGACCAGGAATTTATCCGATTAATTCACCAACACCCCGCGTTCCTGATGCTTTGCAAGTATCTGGTGGTTCAACGCTGAATGCAGACCTGCGACAGATACAAGTACGCCGAAAGTTAATGGATGGTTCTGTAATTTCACAAACTATTGACTTATATGCAGCACTGCAAAATGGCGGTTCAGTCCCGAATTTCCGCTTACAAGACGGAGATGCAATACTCGTGCCTCGTCGTGAAGTCGGTAATGAGGATAGTTACGATCGCAATTTAGTAGCACGTTCATCCTTGGCTACGCCACAGATTAGAGTCCGAGTTTTAAACTACGCGGCGGGTGGTCTTTCTATTCAAGCACTGCCTAACGGTAGTACATTTGTAGATGCTTTGGGAGGAGTAAATGTAGACACTGCTAATTTGAGAGATATCGCTCTGGTTCGCTTTGATTCGGAACGAGGCAAAGCTGTTACCCAAAAACTTGATGCTAAAAAAGCTCTAGGTGGTGATGCATCTCAAAATGTAGCACTTCAAGATAATGATGTTATTGTTGTTGGTCGGAACCTCATTGGTAGAATTACTAATTTCCTGACCACCATTACCCAACCTTTCTTCAATGTTCAATCCTTTCTCCGGTTTTTTGACAACATCGGTGGTGGATCGAATAATTAGTAACATTAAAAGAAGGATGCAAGCTGAAAATAGTTTGGAGTGTAGGAAGCCACATCTCTAACTTATCTTTAAATTTATTAATGGGAAAATCTTAAAGATAGAAACCGATATTATACAGTAGGAAGTTGATAGCATCCTTGGATCAAAACCACTATCTTTCATTTGGTGCTTCCTAATTTTTAATTTTTAATTTTTAATTTTTAATTGGAGTGAAGCGACCATGACCCCACCAATTGTTAAACGCTATCTTATTGCTTTTGATAAATATAAGTGGATTGGACTAGCTAGTTTTGCTTTAGTTGTCGCTGGGTCAACTGTAGTAGCTATGCAACCAGATCCACCTACTAGCTATATAGCATCTGGGGCACTTACTTATAGTGGCCCGCCAGTTTCTTTCTCTGCCACTGGTAATGAAATCCAACAGCAAGGAAAGGAACTAAATGAGGAAGTTTTACTATCAAACCAGATAATTGCAGGTGTGGCAGAGAAAGTTGGTGTCAAACCGAAACAACTCGGTGCAAGTCTTGCTCTTGCTCTACCTAAAAAAAATGCTAAGAGTGGAGAATTAGAATCTTCTACCTTTGAATTGAAATATGTAGATAGTGACGCGAAACGAGCCATACAGGTTTTGACGGAATTGATGCAAGCAATGATCAAGTTGAGTAGTGACATCAATACTGGGCGATTACAAGCAATTATTCAAAAGATTAACGATCGCACACCACAAGCTAAACGGGAATTGCAAATTGCTGAAAAGAAGCTAGAACAGTACGATCGCGTCGAGCGAACAGCAATCTTAGCCGCCGAAAATGGCAGCTTGTTAAGCGCCATTACTGCCAGCCAAAATCTCCAACGGCAAATTCAATTAACTATTTCTGGGGTTGATGGTCAAGCTCGCAGTTTACAAAATAAGTTAGGCTTAACAGTCGGACAAGCTTATGTTTCTTCTGCTTTGAGTGCCGATCCAATTATTGGTAACTTACGAGCGCAAATTTATCAAAGTGAATCGCAAATCGCTGTACTCAGAAAAGATTTGCGCCCGGAACATCCAACGATGGTGCAGTTAATGCGTCAGAAACAAGCTGCTGAGGAATTACTACAACAACGTGCTGCTGAAGTTTTAGGTGGTGGTGGGACGGCGGCTCCGCTTCAGGGTAGCGTTGCAGGTATTCGCACTCAAAGCAGCTTAGATCCAACACGCCAGCAATTAGCAAACCAAATGGTGTCTTTACAAACCCAACGGGAGACACTGCAACAACAACTAGCTCAAGAAATCCAACTAGAAGCGCGACTCCGGCGAGAGTATGCTTTGATACCCAATAAGCAATTAGAGCGATCGCGTTTAGAAGAGGAGGTTGGACTCAAAAAAGCCATCTATGACAAAATGCAAGTGAAGCTAACCGATGCGAAAACCGCAGAGGCAGAAACTACTAGCAGCCTTAGTATTGCCAGACGACCCGCAGTCACTGTCGATCCCAAACCTCCGAAAAGTGTACCGATTACCCTTGCTGTGGGTGGTTTCTTAGGTGTGTTGATTGGTGGTGGGGTGATATTTTTGCTGGGGGCGCTGGAAGGTACTTTCAAAACCAGAGAGGATATCCGCGAGAGCCTCAAGCAACGGGAAGTGGTACTGTTGGGAGAATTGCCTTTAATGCCAGTTGACGATCTGGAGAAAGATGAAGTGCCGGTGGTATTTTCCCAAGATTCTCCTTATTTAGAATTTTATGAGAAATTCCGTAGTAATCTGCGGCGGATTGGTGGTAAAAACTTAAAGGTAGTATTAATTACTAGCACCAGTAGCCTAGAGGGTAAAACGGCAAGTGCTTATAATTTGGGTGTCGCTTCTGCCCGTGCTGGTAAAAGAACCTTGATTATCGAAACAGATTTGCGATCGCCTTCCCGTTGCACATCCTTGAAAGTAATTCCTGACCCTGAAGCCACTCTTGAACCCCTGCGTTATTACGCCAATTTGAGTGAATGTATTCGTTTAGTTCCTGACGTAGAAAATTTATACATTCTCCCCAGCCCTGGGCCAGTGCGGCAATCTGCGGCTATTCTTGAATCCAGCGAAATGCGGCGGCTCATAGAAGATGTCCGCGAACGGTTCGATTTAGTTATTTTAGATACAAGTCCTCTCAGCATATCCAATGATCCTTTGTTAATTCAACCCTACAGTGATGGGATTATACTAGTGGCGCGACCACACTATACGCAAGAGAATATGCTAGGTGAAGCTATCGATCAATTGGTTGAATCTGAACTGGGGTTATTGGGAGCAATCATCAATGGTGCTGATATCATCGTTTCTGCACCTGAAGAAGTTGCAAAATCATCAACATTTACATCTGAGGTAGAACAGTCAGAAGAAGTTTCAGCGAGTGCCAACAAAAACTAATAGTTTCAAAATGTAGAAATTTTAACGCAGAGTATCGCATTGCCGTAGCCTCTTGTAGAAAAGCGTCTTGCAGAGGATTGATTAGTCGCGCCGAAACAAGCCAAATAGGGGAGCGAGAATTACCCCAAATACAAAACCACCGATGTGTGCCCAATATGCAACTCCACCAGTTTGCACGGTCATATTAGCGGCTGTTTGTAGGCTAGCAAGACCAGATATCACATTTTGCACGACAAAAATTCCAATGATGACTAGTGCTGGAACTCTGATTGTGGTGACGAAAAACCCCAAAAATATTAAAGTCATGACTTAAGCGTGGGGAAAGCGGATAATATACGCACCCAAAACCCCAGAAATTGCACCACTTGCCCCCAAGGAAGGAATCTCAGAAGTCATCCCAATAAACCATTGGCACAAGGCAGCTAAAGCACCACACGCCAAATAAAAAATTAGGTATTTGATATGACCCAATCGATCTTCAATATTATTGCCAAAAACCCAGAGAAACACCATATTCGAGATTAAGTGCCACCAACCGCCGTGTAAGAATTGTGACGTAAATAATGTTATCCATTCTCCACTTAAATTGGTGGTTAACTGTTGAGGCACTACCGCATACTCATTTAAAAACTGACTCAATTGTGCGTGTGACAGGCTCACCTCATGAATAAAAACTAAAATATTCATGCCAATTAACCCGTAGGTGAAATACGGGGTGATTCGCGTCGGGTTTTCATCGTAGAGGGGAAACACAGGTGTTTTTCCTAAATTATTGGCTAATTGCAATATAGCTTGT
>NZ_JABXKI010000376.1 GCF_017115095.1 Nostoc sp. NMS4
GTTTAGATTTTATATAAGTATTGAGAGTGCTGTCTGCCTGGGCATCAAGCCCCTGCTTTGCTTTTAACTGCTGGAGAAGCAATTGTACTAAAGCGGCATCGTCAAAGTGGAGCAGGGTGCTGACCTGGGTAGACTCGATTACAGCCCAAAGCTGTTGCATCATTTTAGCTGTCACCATGAGTCTGTAACCTCTTAAGCTTTTCTTTATATTTACACGAATTTGGAAATTGTGGTTATTTTTTCTTTGAAGATTTATAAAGATATACACTAGAAACGTCTGAGCAAGGCAATACGGTTAAGCTATGGCGTTTTTTCAATTGATTGAACTACGACACTAGCCACAGCTTATCTTAAGGGTGCTATATAAAGAAATAAAACTGTCTAAAGACTTAAATCTTCCGTAACATTTTTTAGTAATCAAAACTCTATCCCCTTGTGGGTAGAGTATTCTGAATTCTGAATTCTGAATTCTGAATTCTGAATTCTGACTCCTGACTCCTGATTTATTGTGAAACTCTCGCACAAGCTCCTTCCTGACCAGAAGGATCGGGAAAAATTGCTAAAGTGTGATATTCAGGGTTATCTGTTTTATATATGACTCGAAAAGTATACAACTTGTTTTTACCTTGGGCTTCGGTAACAACTGTTAAAAGTGTATTGCTAGTGGGGGGAAGTCCAGGAATGTCCAGTTTTTGAATTCGTCTGAGTTGAATTACATTTGCTGCGGAGTTTTTACAATCTCCTGAACTACTATTAGATTCTTGACCAAACTGCATACATACTGGCCCATCAAAATCCATAGTTACTTGTGATGGATCGTTCAACCAAACTTTTTTAATTATTTCTCCAGCCGGAATAAAACTTAAGTTTGTTCCTTGTTGATACCAAACGTCAACCGTAGGTATTAGTCCCCCTAAACCTTGTGCTTGGCAGGAAAATATGGAACGCAGAACGGCATTATTAGCGACAGCGCGACCTACCAATAAGAACATAGCAACCGAGAAAATTAAGGAAGCTATAGGTAGGAAATAAGAACGTTTCGGGTTATTTCCTGACAAGTTAATATTCTTTTTCATGGTTGCAAATATCTAAAATTGGTATAAATCCTACTCCTTAAAACTGAGTTGCTTGATTAACATATATTTCAATATTTGTGCCGGCTGGCAAAAACCAAACACCACCTTGTTGAGACATTTGGGCGATCGCTTGTTGATTACGTTGGGCAATTTGGGGTACTACAGAGTTGAAACCACCTTCTGCAACCCCAGCTAAAAGATTGCGTCTGTTTTCAGTGATAGTAGTATAACCACTAATGTAGCCGTTGCCGTTGCCGTTGCCGTTGCCGTTGTTGCCGTTCTCGATAGGATTGCCGCTAGAGTCGATGTTGCTGAGGTTACCGCCATATAAAGGCAGAACTTTGGTATCAGGGCGATTTATTAACTCTGCTGCTTTACCAAGACCTCCCAAGACGAATAGTCCTGCATCCATTGATGCTATGGACGAACTTTGACCGGGAAATTTATTTGCAATTAAAGGTTTACCTTCAACACCGCGAAGAAGAATTGCATTACTGGGTAAGCTTCGTTCTATAGGGTTGCCATTATTTTGCGAGATAACTTTGACTACGTTCATCTGCAAAAGACCTTGTTCGGAAAGCGAACCAATTTCAGCGAGGAATTCAGTGTTTGCAGGTAGAGCAACTGTACCATCGGTAGATTTTAGCGGTTCTTTCAATCGGATCACAACAGATAAGTTTTTCGCTTCACCTGCATCACCACCACCACCACCACCACCGCCTGACTTATTACTAGTTTCTCCAAATATTGCTGTCGCTAACACAGCTTTGGCACTACTCCCAATTGCTACAGATTTTTGTCCCTGCGGTTGGGCTTGAGCGATCGCCGGATTTTCCGGTTGTGAAGTTTGTGGGGTTTGCTCAGGATTGTTGTCGGGATTGGGGTTTGGTGTCTCTTGCTGCTGCGGCGGTTTGGTGTTTACAGGCTCCAAAGTAGCTATATTACTAGTAGGTTGATTACTAGGATTGACTTGACCGTAGCTACCTAACTTTGCTAATTTAGCCCACTCTTCAAATGGGCTTGGTGGAGATGGTGGAGTTACACTAACTAACGGTTGAGTGGGGTTCACAACTGGTAGCTGGGGTGATAGCGAAGGTTGAGAAGCAGGTACTCTAATGATGCGCTCAACTGTCACTGTCCGAGGTACGTAAGCTGTTGGTGGGGGTGTTGGGATCACTTTCTGTCTAACTGATGGTTGTTGTAAGGCTACTGTCGGCGTTGATTTGGCAATTCTCAGCTGTTCTTGGGCAGCTTTCACCATTTGTGCTTGTTCGGTCAGAGCTAATTTAGTTTTGAGAGTATCTACTTGGGCTTCCATCTGTTGAGATATGGATTCATTTGTAGGCCGCTCTTGTACTGGTGCAGAAATAATATTTTTTGGCTTTTGATTGCTGCTACTCATCAACTTGGACAAAAACACACCACCCACCAAAACGATCGCTAAAGTAGCAGCCCCTACCAAGGCTAACTTAGCAAAGGGATTAGATGAGAGTGCTTGCTTAGTCTGAACTTCTTGTGGAAGAGATAGCGACTCTGGGGGCGTTGCAGAGTCTTCCGAACCTTGAGTATCACTAGAAGATTCTTCTTCAAAACCGACCAACCTTGACATCCGCGATTCCCAATCTACAGATTCTACTTCTGGTTGGCGATCGTCGGTGCTTAGACCAAATCCATTTTGGGGAGGCGTTTGAGCAGGAATTGAGTATCGGGTCATGATAGAGCCTAGTTGGGATTTCCAGAACAATTATTATCTTTAATTTCACATATATTATAAATTTCTAGTCTGGCTTCACCAAGGCGGTAAGCTGCGAACTGCGACGGTAGGGCTGTATTTGGCAGTGAAGTTGCAGGTTCATTTATTGCTCTAACTAAAATTTGTTTATTAAAAGAAATTGATTTCCCCAATTTATCATAACTGTTAAAAATTAATTGATTGGCAAACATTTCCACTTTCCACTTTCCATTACCTATCTCTGTAGGTTGAGAAACTTTTTGGATTACTAATACATTCTCCGCTCCTCGATTAACATTTTCAAATTGGCTATCTGGATTTAAATTAGTAATTTCTGACTTAAGTTTTTGTTGAAAATCATCAGCTACTAGTTGGGAGCTAATTTCCCAGACTTGTTTTGGTGGCTGTTGTTGTGACCAGGTAAGCATTAAACTCATAGTTTCACCTACAAAGCGCCGGATAGTTTCTGGTTGCCGCTCTAAATTGGGTTGGGGGTCTACCGTTATAGCATGACCATCAACAAGTTGCACTAAACTTTGAGGTGTGAGTTGGCGACCTAACTGTTGTAACATAGCCCCGTGAAATATTAGTAACAGCAGGGTAAATACATGTAAACCAAATGTTCCTACTGCCAACAGGGGTAAGGGGCTATTTTTCTTATTATTTTCTGGTTTGAGTAATTGCATTAATAATCCATCGGATAAATTGAACTATTTTCGTGTAATCAATTCATTGTCTGATAAAACTATCAGATGTTTGTCCAGTACCACATTGTTTTGATTTACCTTGGTTGAGGTTGTTGTAGTCATCTAGCAAACATAAGTTACGAATTTCATAAATTTCTAGCCTATCAGCGCGGACACTATAAATTGCTTTTTGCAAATCGGTGCTATTGTCTGCTTGGGGATTAGCGAAATAATCTGCTGCACGTACAAGGAAATCTTTATTAAAAGGAGTTATAAGTTTTGCACCACCAACTCGATTTTTTTGAACTAAGTCGGCTACCATACCGACTTGCCATTTACCGGGTGCAATTTGTTGTGGCGGATAAACTCTTTTAATTATTAGTTGTGATGTCATTGCTTGGTTGGGATTTTCAGAGAAAACTTCTGGCGGTGTCATTTCTGCAACTGTGCTTAAGAAACCTTTGCGAAAGTCTTCTGATAAGGCAAAACTAGCTACCCAACTGCTGGTACTAATTTTTTGGCTACTACCTTGAGGTGTATTAATCAGTATTCCTAAATCGGATTTAGGGTTTGCGACTTCTTCAATAGTTTGTGGTGGTAAAGTTCCAGACCAGGTAAACATTGATATCATCGTTTTGCTGATAAATCGCCGAATTGCTTCTGGTTCTCTGGCTAAATCATCAATATTAGCTACTGGTTTCCCGTCGATTAATTGCACAAAGTTGGGAGGTTTTCTCAGACTGAGTTGGCGAATATTTAGCCCTTGTAATAAGAATAAAAATAAAACTAATATGTGTAAACTGAAGGTTGCGATCGCAAAAAATGTCAACACACTTCCCGTTCTTTGTCTTTTTTCTAGTAAACGCACCATTTCCTCACCTCCTGCAAAAAACTTCAGCTATTATATATGATGTTTTCCATACACTGACTAGTAGTCTGTCAATAAATAATTAATGGATAAATTCCCTGTAGAGACGGCGATTTATCACGTCTCTCTAATCAATCTTGCAATTTTTTTTTAATTTTTAATTTTTAATTTTTAATTTCCTATATCCTCTCCTTTACTAAAGAAGCCGTACTGCTGATAGCGCTGAAGACTGCAAAACCGCCAGCAGCAGCCACAAGTAAAGATAAAATTGGTGCTAAAACTCCTAAGAAAATTATGAACCACATTAAATCTGGATCGACATTAGCATTTTGACCTGGGCCATTTACAATCACTGCGGCAGTCAGCACAGCAATAATATTAAATGAAATTTTGGCGATTCCAATAGATAAAAAGCCGGTCAGCCACGCAAAAATGGGTTTGCCAGCTACAGGTAATAAAGAACCACCTACAGCTATTGGCCCTAAAGCTGCTATTAACAACATAGTGGCTTCTATCAAATTTTGGAAGGCATATTGTAAGGAAACTAAAAAGTTTTTAATGCTCGTTTGGACTGTAGAACCTAACAGAGAATTAAAAGAGGTTTCTGAGACAATGCCAGTGCCATATCTAATATTATCTACCTTGGTTTGTAGTCTAATTATCCAGCTTTTATTTCCATAAATATCTCTATATTTCTGCCAGAGAACATTGACTTTTTCAGCAGCTTTCACAAAACATTGACTTTGTTGTTCGCCAGTTAGTGATTGACAAGGACGCAGGAAGGAACCAGCTACTTCTTCAGCAACACTCATATTCAGTGCTTGCTGATACATTTTGTCTGCATCTGCTGATACCACTACTTGCTGATTCACAGTGTTTAAAAAATTCCGCACACCCAGCGTCAGATTAGAAAGTATACTTCCATTGCCTGAATTACTTAAGAGTACTACCACAATAAAAGGCCAAATTAAAGCTGATATGGGACGGGTGTATTCGTAGGATATTAAGTCTTTAAGGAATTGTATCATGAAAAATAACAGGGTTCCTACAGCAAAAAAAATACCAAGATTTGTCAGCGCTCCATACAAGTTATTACTGGTGTTATTTTGTAATAAATCCAGCCATTGTTTATCCCAACCGTCAGCAATACTTTGGGAAGTTGCAGCACCATTATCGATAATTTGATCGATGCCTACTTGGGCAAAAATTAGTTGAATAGCAAGTTGCATTTTGAGTTTATAGGTTGTTTTTTATATTTAGTAGAGTGTGTTAATAGGATGTTTGAAAAGTCATGATTGATATATCAAATATTTCACCCTAACCCTCCCCGATATATTGCTACTGTGTACACACAAGTCTGAAATAGCTGATTAACCAGGGTTTTACCCCACCCTAACCCTCCCCTTGGAAAGGGGAGGGAACTAGATTTTCCGGTCTCCCCCCTTTACAAGGGGGGATTAAGGGGGGTAATTCGACTTGTGTGTACACCGTAGCCTTTATAAGGGGGGTAATAATTCGATTAAAATCACAACATACCACTTTTCAAACATCCTCTAATAACGTAATGCAACCTACTAAACTTTGTTTTTAGATTTCCTGTTGGTTTTTCAGAAGTTTAAGGATTTTAAAAATTTCCTAGAAGATTAGAGATTTTTTATCTTAAAATCCTATTGATTAACTTTTCTGCCAAACAAATCTAGTTGAGAAGTCGCTCGTAAAAGTCGCGCCGCTTCTGTAGATGTTTCTAC
>NZ_JABXKI010000378.1 GCF_017115095.1 Nostoc sp. NMS4
TGCGGTGACTGTTTGCCTCGATGCCCAGAAAAGTTAGATATTCCAGCTTTATTGGCAGATACTCACCAAAAATTAAGTGGGAAAGTCGGTAGGAGATTGTGGGGTTGACAAATCCAGGGTCAAATTCGCTATCAGTCCCTCTTCTGGGCAACTACTTTGACCTGTGCAATTGCACCCTCTGGAGCTATATGTATAACGACGTATAACGGCTAAAGTGAGCGGCATCGAGTAGACTAGAACGTAGCGCGAAGTCTCTGTACCGTCTGCTCCACTGCGTTGTTAGCTGGCTTGTCGCAACGGGCTAGTTCAAAAAACTCTCATATTCATCATGATCGCCGATCCAAATCCAATAATAATCGTCGCCCTTTTTCAAAGCTAATGCTCGATACCCACCACTGACACGGGCAGACCAAAGGTTTTTACCAACTTTTTTGAAACGCAACGAGGGATGAAGTGAATTTTCCTGCCAAAGTTGATAAGCTTTCCGCACTTGCTCTTGCATCTCAGGTGACAACTCGGCATACGCTTTCCAAAAATCAGCCGTCGCAAAGGACTTCATCGAGATCCTTCACGTTGTTTGCTGCAATGTCCTCCTCTGCTTGAGCAATGAGACGATCTAATTTTCCTGATGCTAAGTCCACTTCGATTTTCCGATCCCACATCTCATCGAGATATTCTTGAAGCCATTTTGCCAGATTGCGAACTTCATCCTCTGATAATTGCTTGATTGCTGATTCAACTTCTAGGCGAGTGTTCATCGGGTACTCCACATACTAAAAGCAGACATATATGCCCACTAATTATAGCTTAGAGGTCAGCAGAGCTAAAAAAATAGACAGCAGCTATTTGAAAGCCTTTGTGTAAAAGTCAGTACTCAATGTTTATTCAAAATCATCAGGCTCTTCAAAGCTCGACGGCTGAAGACGAACAATATTGCCATCCTCTATTCCTTCGATTTTGTTGAGGATCTTTTTTGGGGATTCGGTGGGAGAAAAATTTTGCAACCTGTGAATTAAGCGATCGCTCTCTCATTTTAGCCTTGCGATCGCATCCACGGTTGCAGCTTCAAGTGCAATCTGGCTTCTAGTTTGTACTGCCAAAGAAAAGTGATGCTGGGTTTCCTGTTGTCAACCCCGCCTACGGGGATAGGCGATCGCCCTACTTTGACCTGTGCAATTGCACCCTCTGGAGCTATTATAACGACGTATAACGGCTAGCATCACCGGCGGCAAACAATATTAAAACGAAGCTAAAAGCCTCTAATCCATCCGGTGTATGCGTTTGTTAGACTGATCCCGATTGAGTCTGGTGAAGCAATATTAATCTCGATTAATCTCGCTCTTCATTTTGAAATTCATTCTCGTCTATTTCAATTAACTCATCAACTTCAAATGCAGCAATTGCTACTATGGGTAAACTTAGGCTTCGGAAGCGTTGTCCTATCAAAGGCTTAAGCTGCTCTTTTAATTCAGCTAAATCATCACTTGATATACGATTGATCATATCTACTCCTCTTCCTTCTGGATTTTCTTGTTTATTTCGGAAGGGAGGACATCCTCTAAGTGAAGACCCAAAGCAGCACACCACTTAGCCGCTTCGATCACATCAATTCGTCTCTCACAGGTTTCTACCTTTGAGATAAAGGTTTGATCCTTACCCAATTTTTCCCCAAGCTGTTGCTGCGAGAGACTTTGCCTCTTTCGTGCATTACGAAGGCGAGCAATAAACTCAATATAAAGAGGATCATGAGCAGATGACATTTAACAAGAAATATGCGAGTTCAGGGTATGCGTGGAACGTAAAAGATTTAATCTTCTTCCAGACTAGATAATCTTCGCCCTTAAAAAATAAGCCAAAATCGCATATTTCCAGACTAGTGTCTGATGTCTTGACAGTCATCCTATTTCAAGCAATACTCAGTAGGGATTAAAGGAGTAAGTATGGCTAAGAGGCATCACAATCAAAAAGGGAATCTCGAATCGTTATTTCTCCACATGGAGGAACTTGTTCTTGCTAATTCTGGCGAAGATGAATTTGAAGAGGTTTTTAAGTTACTTATAGCAAAACTATGGGATGAACGAAGTCAGCAATCAAGATTTCATTGCCATAGCACTGATGAAGTTACGTTTGAGGCTATAGCTAAACTCATGCAGCAAGCTGAAAAGGAATGGTCTGGAGTGCTTGATGACGTTAAGCCAAGACTTACGCCTGAACACCTTGCTATTTGTGTAGATGCTATTTCAAAACACAACATCTCAAACGATAGCCTTGACGTTATTGATAGTTTCTTTGAATTTATAGTTGCTAAGTCTGCCAAAGGTGCTAAAGGACAATACTTTACTCCAAGACATGTAGTTGAGTTGTGTGTAAGAATTTTACAGCCAGCTTCATCTGAAACGGTTCTAGATCCAGCTTGTGGTTCAGGTGGATTTCTTCTTCATGCACTGAGTTTTGTTAGAAGAAATGAGAGATTGGATAGTGTAGAGGAACTTCAGAATTTCTGTGGTGAGAAGCTATGGGGTTTCGATATTGATGCCAGAGCTATACGAGTTGCTAAAGCTTTAATGGTGCTTGCAGGAGATGGAAACAGTAATATTATTCGGCTTAATAGTTTATTGAAACCTGAAATGGTTGGGTTGTTCAATAATACAGACGAACCGAATCTCACTATAGAGGATATATGCCGCAGTCGAATAAAGCGACATAAAGGTTTTGATGTTATTCTTACAAACCCTCCTTTTGCCGGTGAAATTAGAGAGAAGCATTTTTTGGATTGCTATACTCTCGCAAATAAAAAATATCGAGTTGAAAGAGATGTCTTGTTTATCGAACGGTGTCTTGAGCTTTTGAAGCCTGGTGGCCGTTTAGCTATTGTTTTGCCTCACAATAAATTTGCAGGTAACTCATTTGATTTTTTGCGAGAATGGGTTTTAAAAAAGGCAAGAATTCTCGCAGTGATAGGATTAGGAAGACATACTTTTCTTCCTCACACTCATCAGAAGGCTAGTATTTTGTTTCTTCAAAAAAATCATCCTTCAATGAAGATTTCGCCAGACTACAATATATTTTTCGCAATTAGTGAGAAGGATGGAAAAAACTCCAAAGGACAATTTATTTTGTGCGAGTCTGCATTAGAAATGGGTGATGCTTGGGATACTATAGATCATGATTTTTCAGAAATAACGGAGAATTTCACAAGATTCTTAAGACAAGAAAATATTAACTTTAAGGATTAGATATGGCTTTAATCTCAATTAGGTCAAGGGCATGTCTTGCTTCACCAGTAATTCTCGCCCCGGAAAGATACGATCCCAGAAGAAAATTGGATACACAAGGAGATGAAGTAATTGAACTTGGTGAAATTGTTATTTCCTTTAGAAAAATGGTTCAGCCCTCTACTGAAATTGGAGAATGTTTGGTACTTGATACATCCGATATTCGAGAAGGTATTGTCATCGGCAGAAAACGACCAGTAATGGGTATAAAAATTGGTAGTGCCAAGAAGGAAGTAATAGCTGGAGACGTTATTATTTCTCGACTTAGACCATATTTACGTCAAGTAGCATTTGTCGATAAGGAGATACCTAATACTCAAAATACTCGAATTCTTTGCTCCACGGAGTTTTTTGTCTTACGTCCAATTGACGATCGTCCCATAGCTTTTTTAGTACCATTTCTGCTCTCTAGCAAGATTCAAGAGGTGCTTAAAGCATCGCAAGAAGGTGGACACTATCCAAGATTTATTGAATCGGCGCTCTTAACACTTCCTATCCCTAAGAAGCTACTATCAGAACGGGAAACGATTTCTGAAGTCATCAAAAATAGCATCCATCTGTATAGAGCTTCTGAACAAGCAATAGCAGATATGGTAACAGAATCAGATGACGCTCTGTCTTAGAAGTTTACTTAGAAAGATTTCAAGGCTCACAGATCACTAAGCAAAAAAGTCTTAGATAAGTAGATGTACTAATTTATTTACACACCTAATTTATGGTTGATCAATGCTTTTCGCACAATATTCTGTGTAATTAATCCTGTCCAACTACTTAAAGCTTGAAGATTTTGCAGTCTAACGGCTCTGGTCATAAAATGGTACAAAGTTAACACCCTAGTGCGTTAGCCTACGCCATAACACACCCTACAAAACTAGTTTTTAGGTTTCAACTTCGGGGTTTTCAGCCAACATTCTGATAAAAATGTAAAATTTATAAAGATTAATATAGAGTTAGGTAGATCCGCCCAAACTGGGGTGTCTCGCGCAAAAAAGATGAAAATTAAAAAAAAAGAAATATCTTACGCCAATCATTGACGGTTTTCCGCTACAGTGGACGGGCTGTAAACTTAGTATGGACTACTAGCCGATCGCTTACTATTTTTCTGGCTAGTTTAACTTTGGTGGCTGGTCTTTTACCGGCGGCGATATCCTACATTAGTAAGTTAATTGTGGATGCAGTGGTACTTGCCTCTCAAGTTAACTCACAAAGTAATGGTTTTGTCAACATTTATCCTTCACTATTTTATGTAGGATTAGAAGCGATCGCTGTAATTTTACTAGCAGGTAGTCAACGGGGCATCATTATTTGTCAGTCGTTATTGCGGGCGCTAATGGGTCAGCGAGTAAATGTACTCATCTTAGAAAAGGCGCTGACACTGGATCTTAGGCAGTTTGAAGATTCAGAATTTTATGACAAATTGACCAATGCCCGACGAGAAGCATCAGTTCGTCCCCTTTCTTTAGTAAACCGCACCTTTGGGTTGGTGCAAAATGCCCTTTCCCTAATTACCTACGGGATTTTGCTAGTAAATTTCTCAGTTTGGGCGGTGGTAGTACTGATTTTGGCAGCGATGCCTGTATTTATTGCAGAGACGAAATTTGCTGGAGAAGCCTTTCGCTTGTTTAGTTGGCGGGCGGCAGAAACTCGTCAACAGCACTACTTAGAAAATCTATTAGCAAGAGAAGATTTTGTCACAGAAGTCAAACTCTACCAGTTAGGAGAAATGCTGTTAGGACGTTATCGCAGCCTATTTGAACAACTCTATGGCGAAGACCGCGATTTAACTCTGCGGCGAGGATTGTGGGGATATCTCCTGGGTTTAGTCAGTACAGGTGCTTTTTACCTAGCTTATGCTTGGATTGTGTTGGAAACAGTGCTAGGTAAGATTTCTTTGGGAGATATGACTATGTATCTCACCGTATTTCGTCAAGGACAGTCTACTTTCTCAAATGCCCTTACCTCTATTGGAGGGATGTATGAGGACAACCTATATTTATCAAATCTCTACGATTTCCTAGAAGAAGAAGTGCCAAAGTCTTGGGGTAAGGCAACCATTGGTTTAAATCCCCAAGATGGTATCCGTTTTGAGAATGTCTCATTTACTTATCCGGGAAGTTCCAAGCCAGCATTGAGAAATATTTCGCTGCATCTGAAACCCAAAGAGAAACTGGCGATTGTGGGTGAAAACGGTTCCGGTAAGACTACTTTAATCAAACTACTTACCCGACTCTATACGCCGGACTCTGGGCGAATTTTCTTAGATGGCTTGGATTTGCAGGAATGGGATGTGGATGTGTTACGTCGTCGTGTTGGTGTGATTTTTCAGAACTTTGTCCGCTACCAGTTCACTGTGGGGGAGAATATTGGCGTGGGCGATGTAGAACATCTCGAAAGCAAAACACAGTGGAAAACTGCTGCTGAAAAAGGCATGGCCCAATCTTTTATTGACCAATTACCCCAAAGCTTTCAAACTCAACTTGGTCGTTGGTTTAAGGGAGGACAAGAACTTTCTGGGGGACAGTGGCAAAAAATTGCTCTTTCTCGTGCTTTTATGCGATCGCAAGCAGATATCTTGGTGTTAGATGAACCAACATCAGCAATAGATGCCCAAGCTGAGTTTGAGATTTTCAATCATTTTCGCGCTATTACTAAAAATCAGATGGTACTTTTGATTTCCCATCGCTTCTCGACGGTACGAATGGCTGACAAAATTCTAGTTATAGAAAACGGCGAAGTTATAGAACAAGGAACTCACGAAGAACTGTTACAGCTAGGAGGACGTTATGCTAAATTGTTTCTCTTACAAGCGGCTGGTTATCAATAGGAAA
>NZ_JABXKI010000046.1 GCF_017115095.1 Nostoc sp. NMS4
AGCAGTAGTAGTGCTGCAACTAGTTAGTGTCAGTGCCGTTAGTGCAGTTATTATTGAGGGTAAAAATCTCATTTGCATTATCAATTGTGGATATCTTTCACCAATCAGTCTTGATTTTGGAAGTATGCCATCATTGCTGCCAAGGCGAAGGTATCGCTGTTGTCGAAAGCACCTGACCTGTTGTTAATCTGATCGCCGTCTGCTCACAATTAGGACATTGGATTTTCAACTGAACAAGCGAAGGACGACCCTTGTATTCTCCCATCACAGGCTCTCCAGTATATTCGCTAATTATTCCCTGTTGACAGTGATAGCACTCGAATATGACACGCCCCACTGAGGAGTTACAATCCAAAAACTGGATATGTTGACAGCATTCTGGTGGTAACTCTTCTTCATCATCGCTCTTTGTCAATTGACCCTGTTGCTTGGGCTGTTGCGGTGATTTGGATTTTCTCTTGTCAGAAGAGGTACGTTCTGGTTTACTTTTCTCTAAATATTGCGGTTTTTCAGCAGCATTCGGCTTTGACCTTAAAGGAGATATCACCTCTGCTTGGGCTGGCTGCTCAACTGACAGCAGATCAACACTGGGAGTAATGTCAGGCTGAGAGGTTGGCTGCTGTTTCTCTACTGGTTTATAAGCAACAAGGTCTAGCTTTGGGCTTTGGTCGTTGGGTTCGGGTTGTGGTAATGGTGTTTTTGACGGACGTTGAGTAGATTTCATGGACATCTTGATTTCAGTGGACTTGCCGAAGTAGTAGTTTCCAATTTTCTGTTAATCCGCTAACAATGATTCTAGTTGTTCTAAAAGACTTGCAATCTTCTTAGCTTTTTTGGGATCTGACCACTGTGAAGACTTTAATATTTTCTGAGATATGTCTTGAAATTCTCTCTTCAAAGAAGGAGGCTCCTGATCCTTCGTCTCTTTGATCCAATCACGAATATCTGCTAAAGATAATTTCTCAGCAATCGCTTTTTTCAACAAACTAGCTCTTTTAGCTTTGTCTTTCAGTGTGGCGATCGCTCTAGCTTTAGTGTATTCTATTTGCCCAGAACGTAGTACTTCTATTACGTCAATTGGCATATTCAGTAGAGGTAGCCGACTGACGCGAAAGCTTTCTGGTGATAGCTTACCTACCGTCATAAAGACACTCTCTACAATCTCCCACTGCTTACGGAAAACATTTTCCGTGTTTTCATCTGACCACTCAACTTTCTTTTTATCTAAATGTGCTTTTCTGTTCAATAAAGCAATTACTTCTTTGACAGTACAATCCATTTGCCAGGAAAGTAAATTTAGTATTCCTTCTGTTTCCTCTATTGGATTTAAATCTTCTCGTTGTAAATTTTCCAATAAGGATAGCTTTAGAGCCGAAGCGTCATCGACGTTTAATATCAGAGCAGGAACTTCTATTAAGCCTGCATTTCGTGCTGCACGATAGCGACGCTCACCCGCAATCAATAAATACTTCCCGTCCCGCTCAGGACGCAACCACAATGGTGATTGGACTCCCACTTCTTTGATAGAAGCAGTTAACGTAGCAAGTTTATCTATATCGAAATAACGGCGTACTTGTTCAGGATTGCAAACAATTTTATCAATTGGTACAGCGAATTTAGCAGTATTATCGTCAATGCTCTCACTTCTTGCTAGTGCTTGTAATTGAGCATTTAGTGATTCTAGTTCAGCAATACGCTGTTGTGATTGAAGTAATTGTTCTTCAAATTCTGCTACTTGTGCATTAGCAGAGAAATAGTCATAACTCTTATTTTGTCCCTTGGTTGTCACCCTTATCCTCCTGCAATATAGCTGATAATTCTTGGCAGATAGGATGAAGATCCTTGATAGCTTTATGTGTTGAGCGATGCAAATGCAAAGGGATGCCTTTTCCAGAAGCATTACTGAATTCGCAACAGTAGCGGACGTGCGGATAACATTTTATCTTTAAAGGCGAAAGCATTTCTGGTAACTGACCGAGCAAATCCCTTTGCGCTGCTTCGCCACTGTCATACTTAGTAGGTACAAATCCTAGTATCTGGGGCTGGGGATTTAAGCGCAACTTTTTACAAGCCCCTCGGTACCAAGACAGCAAAACATTTGCCCCTGTTAATGATTTGGGACTAAGTTCAACAAGAATTAACATATGCGTAGCTACTGCCAGTGCGACATCATTGAGATTACCCAATGTAGCAGGACAGTCCAGAATCACCAGTTGGTGTGGCAAAGGAAAATCTTCAAACCTGTCTGCCAAAACATATTCCCGGCGATTACGAACTGCCAAATCTGACCCAACTTGAATCATTACTGGCCCACCCAAGCATATTTGTAATTTACCTTTCGGCTTTCCCCATTCTGGCATCAGTAAAGGCCAGTTACCATCAAAATCCTCGCTGAATACTGCGGCGATTGTTTGCTCTAATGGTGGGTCTTTGTCTAATCCACAAAACTGACTCATGGAAACGTTAGTATCTAGGTCGAGTAGCACAACGTCAAAGCCGCGCTTTGCCATTTCATAGCCAATATGAACAGCTAGTGTAGTTTTGGAAACTCCTCCGGCATTGGCCCCAATCCAGAGAACAACTTGTTTCATCTATTTGCAATTTCGTATGCTTGCGTTTTGTTATACTCTATCTTTCAAACGAAATCAAGTTCAACGCTCGTTATTCAGGCTCAAAAAGCAACTTGGAACTATACGGAAAACGTTTTCCGTCCCCAATAAATTTCACGTCGCACGCCCCTGGTGTCAGCTACGCTATATCTGCCCCGTGTTGGAGGAGTTGCTAGAATGATTGACCATGACAGGCTTTTCAAAGAATTAATATCTACATTTTTTGTTGAGTTTCTCGATTTATTCCTGCCTCAAGTAGCCAGCCAAATAGACCGTGATTCTATCCAGTTTTTACCCCAAGATGTATTTACTGATGTCACATCTGGCGAAAAGAAAGAAATTGATTTGCTAGCGCAGGTGCGTTATCAGCAACAGGAAACTTATTTTTTAATTCACGTTGAAAATCAGTCTTATACTGAGTCAGAATTTGCCAAGCGGATGTTTAAGTATTTTGCACGCTTGCATGAAAAATATGATTTACCAATTTATCCAGTTGTGATTTTCTCCTTCGACGAACCAAAACGTGCCGAACCTCAAAATTATCGTGTCACGTTTCCCGATTTAAAGGTGCTGGAATTTCAGTTTGCAGCAATTCAATTAAATCGCCTAAGTTGGCGGGATTTTTTAACGCAGCACAATCCAGTGGCGGCGGCTTTGATGGCGAAGATGAATATTGCGGTGTCAGAACGTCCGCAGGTGAAGGCGGAATGTTTGCGGTTACTGACAACTTTAACGTTAGATCCAGCACGAATGCAATTAATTTCGGGGTTTATTGATACTTATTTGCGGCTTGATGATACTGAGAAGCAGGTTTTTCAAGCGGTGATTAGTACAATGGGATTAGATGAACGGGAGGAAGTTATGCAGATTGTAACAAGTTGGCAACAAGAAGGTGTGGAAATCGAAAGAAGGGAAACAATTTCGACGCTTTTAAAAGTACGTTTTGGAAATTTAGATAGTGAGTTAGAGGCAATTATTCCTCAGTTAATGCAGTTATCTAGGGAAGAATATCTAGGCTTACTTTTACAGGCTGACCGTGAAGAATTATTATTGCGGTTTCAAAGGTAATCGTAATTTAATAAAAGCGAGTGTGCCATTTAGTACATTTACAGAATTTGTTTTGCTACTTCAGTTCAACTCAATATTATGACTGCTAATATGGTGTCCATCATGTGATGGCTCATGTTTTCTGTGAAGTAATCGTTCCCTCTCCAAAATCATAACTTCTAGCTCACTGGCACGTTCTTCTGAAAGTGGAAATATCTCCTCCCCTGTCTTTAGATTACCTCGACAAATCGTCTGCTTACCTTCATTTCGGACAATAAAATCACACTCGTGTTTGAGCGAAAAATAAGCTGATGTATTTATTAGATACATCAGCTTTTGACTTATCCCAAGATTTCAATCACAGCCGCTAGAATAGCTGGTGCTTTGTCTGAAACTGGAATGAATACCCGCTTTTGCCAGTTGATGATCTCGGTGAAGCAACCCACAGCTAAGAGTCGCTCTGCCAGTGAGATAGCATTAACCAGTTCTATGCGAGGTTCATTAGCAACGAAAGACCGCCGCAGCGTAATTCCTCCTGGTAGTTGCTGTGTATATCTCTGGTTCAGTACCAGCTTCACAAGTTCTTCTGGAGAAAGCAGCTGATTTCTTAGTCCAAGTTGTTCGCGCACGGTTTGAATATCGTGAGCATTCACCACTCGACCAAGTATCTTTTGTCCATCGCTGGTTTGTAGTCGGAATACTCGACTATTTTGCTGTGGTAGTATCTTCCAAATCGGTAGCAATATTCCTGTCATTAAGTGCAGGTAATCGGTTGTGAACTTAGGCAGTGCGTCTACTTCAGTAGACCAAGCAGCAGCAAACGCATCAATAGAAATAGAAACTTGCTGCCAAGTGGAAGATTCCAAGTCTTGGACTGGTACGCGAGTTTCTTTCTGTGGGCGAATCAGCAAAACTCTTGGGACAACTCCACCTTCAGAGTCGTATATACTATGTGTTGGAATTGACACAGCAGCATTGCCTGACTTGGAGTTGATCATGAGCTTTCCTTGATATTGAGTTGCGAACTCCAACATCTCTTCGGCAGTTTTGATGTTATTCTTCTGTGTGCGTTCCACTTTCAAGTAATTGGTGACACTACCAGTTTGAGCATGAGTGTACACAGCTTCCGGGCTCTCAACAGTAAAGCGTTCAGCCCGTAAAGTTTCCACACCCATCTCATAGACACCATTAGCGATCGCTGCTTCAATCTGCTGACTTAGCAACAACTCAAAACGCTCGAAAATGATGTTTTGCATATCGATGCGTAAAGCCAGCAGCCGATTAAGGAATTGCCGCAATGGGGGCAAGTCGATCTTCATCCCGCCTTCGTAGGAAGTCAGCGATAAACCCGTCATTTGCTCGAATTTCCCCAAAGACACTTCGTAAAATCGACCTTGAAATATTTGCTTGAACAGTTCGTACAAGGCATACTCTGCATACTGAGATTCTAGGTTATCCTTTGTATCAAATATCCCATTGCCACCCGTCTGCCGTTGACCGCGAGTAAGAGCGCCCAAGCTATCGAGCCTTCGAGCAATGGTTGAGATAAAGCGGCGTTCACCGATGACGTTAGTGGTAACAGGTCTGAACACGGGTGCAGATGCTTGGTTGGTTCTGTGCGATCGCCCCAACCCCTGGATTGCGTTGTCTGCTCTCCAGCCGGCTTCAAGCAGGTAGTGCGATCGCCGGCGACGATTCACAGCGTTAAGGTCAGCGTGTTGACACTCCCCCAATTATAAATTTGGGGATTCTTGCGTCTTCGGGATTCCAAGGAATTTACCCTCAGCAAGCATCTTGACCGTATGCCCTACGGCTGCAAGTCCTCTCACAAGAACTACTTGGGCAGCTGCCACATCTCTATCATTGCTATAGCCGCAATTCAAGCAAATATGAGTACGTTCTGAAAGCTCTTTCTTGCCTGTATTGGTTCCACAATTAGGGCAAGTTTGGCTAGTTTTACGACTGTCTACTTTCTGAAAATAGACACCACGCTTAAGACAAGTTTGCTGTAGTATGTTGAAGAATTGACCGAATCCAGCGTCTAAACAGTGTTTGCCCAGTATTCCACGGGATAAACCAACTAAATTCAAGTTTTCAACAAACACCATTCCGACATCGTTGCAGATTTGGTGAGACAGTTTAGAGTGCCAATCTTTGCAGCAACGAGCAATGTACTCATGAAATTTTGCTACTTTCTTTTGAGCTTTCTTCGAGTTGTTCGAGCCAATACGTTTTCGAGAGACGCGCTTTTGCAGCAATTTCAGCTTGCTTTGGGCATCAACAAAAAACCTTGGACGCTTGAGTGTTAGCCCATTGGAAGTTGCGATAAAACTTGTTAATCCTACATCAATTCCTACTGCTTCACCGTGAGGTATTGGTTGTGGTACATCTCTGACGGGGCGACAAACAAGGCTGAAAACAAGACCGTGTAAAGAATGTAACGATG
>NZ_JABXKI010000268.1 GCF_017115095.1 Nostoc sp. NMS4
GTCTTCCAAAAGATGGGTCTTCCTTTCCGTCAAATGCACTCTTGGGATTACTCCGAACCTAGCGATCGCTCCTCAACATCATATAATGTAAGGGTTTTTTGCGGCGGGAGAAAAAAGAGCCTATTTCTAGCCTAAATGCAAGTTGCAGGGTTATCTAAGAACAATCTATTTTGATGCTTTAGATAGTATAACTCTTATATAGTCTAGTTTTTAGATTTTGCTTGCATTTTGATCTAAGAAAAACTGTAAAATAAAAAACTTTTTGAACTGACATTTTATTAGACTAAATATATAGTAGCGACTAAATTGAGTAGCAGCAGATAAAATTTGCATCCAACCAAGATATTTTGTCCATTTGCTCCATAAAGTGTTAGCCTGCTAAACTGAAGTAATTGGATGCAGAAAAGACGGATAAATAACGTCTGGAGGTTCTATTGAGTATTATACAAACTGCTACTGAAAAAATGCGATCGCTCCCGCCGGAGAAGCAACAAGAGGTCTTAAATTTTATTGAGCTTCTGCAAAGTCAGTTAGCACAAAAAAATACAAACATTGAACAAATTGAGCCTATTTCATTTTTGGAAGCATCTCAAAAATTTGCTGGTTGTGTTGATGGTGGCCCCGGTGATTTGGCCACGAACAAACAATATCTTGAAGGTTTAGGAACTCAATGAAGCAGCGAGTCATCATCGATTCCGTCGCTGCAACGATTTGTTAGCCAATTTCCTGCTCTATTGTTTGAGAGATAACCGCGATTTCTTTGGATATCATCTTGTAGTTCTCGGAAATTTGCTCTTGGCTTTTGTTGGCGAGAAAGAAGAGCTTTGCAGAAGCGGTCTTAACAAGCTCCACTAACCGAGATTCAGGATCAATCCGGTTAACAGAAATCCATCTTTCGATTGCTTTCGAGGAAAGCCCTAATAGCTCTTCCTTTTCCCATTTTTTGCGGTTTACCAACTGAAGGACTTGCCTCTGAGCCGCAATACGGTTATTAAACTCATTCATGTTTTTTAGCCTTTTCCACTAAGTTATTCATCCACTCATGCACTTCATTAAGTGTTCGGGTCGCGGTATCTATTTCATTATCTGTTATATTTTTTCCATGACCTCTTGTACATAATAGGCGGGATCTTTCTAAAATTTGATATGAATCTAGTGCAATTGGAATACTGTTACATCCTAAGCAAAGTGCAGAATTCCTAGAGAAGTCTGAACGCTCTTTATCCTTAGTGCCAAGAGAGAAGCAAGTTGCGATATTTCTGATGCTTAAAAACACAGTAGACAAATCAAACACTTTACTGGTGCTGTTAGCAACTAGTGAGTCATACGCTTCGCAAAACAGCGCAAAGAACTTTTCACAGTCTTGAACACAATTTTTGTAAGGTTCAGGGCTTCCCAATGCTTTCAGATAATCAAGTTCATCTGAGGAAAAAAGCAATCGTGATTCAAGCGACAAGTGCCACGCAAAAGGATTGCCTTCATGCCAAAGTTCTTGGATTCTTTTGTAGGAATAGATCGAGAAGGTATCTGGATCTATACGATAGTTGTAACCTTCTACAATTGCAAGGAGATCAACGTCTGACCCTAGCGATATATCTCCGCGACAGATAGAGCCGAATGCGTAAATATGCATAATTAACGTCTATTCAAACGTTTGATGAGAATTGACATAAACAAACCAAATGCAACTAACCTAATGAATAAGATTAGTGTAAAATATGGACTCGGATAATCGGATGGAGAAAGTGTCCCTAGAAATATCTGAGGTGCTTCAAAAAATGCCTGTGTATAACTGTAAATGTTTTGAGTATTTTTGAATTTCCAAACATCAATTATAGACATGAGCAAAAGTATAATAATAGTTGCTCTTAGTAGCTTCCAAGGGCTTTCGCCATTGCCCCACACTAGGTCAAAAATTTTGAAGTTAGTCCATTCTATAAGTGTTTCAAGCCGCTTCAATCCTGTATATTTCTTCCTATAATACGATTCATTTGAACTCCATGCCTTATGCAAGTGAACTTCAGTAGCTTGTAGCTCTATACGTATTGCCTTATTAACAGATTCGGCATCTCCAAGTTGCTGGTAATTCATGCGTAGCGTCCGGGCAAATTTCATTTTGAGGTTTTCAGTACCTGGACATTCTGTATCTAGGATGTAGTTATCAACTACAGTTCTCTCAAAGGTGGAGTACTCAAACTTACAACCAGAAAATTTTGCCCCGTGCAAATTAGTTCCAATGAAACGACATCCAGTGAAGTCGCATGAATCAAACTTGCAACCTCGAAGATAGCAGGTGTCAAAAATTGAGTACTTGAAATCAACCTCGGTGAACTGCTTATCTTTCGCCACGAGACGAACGAATAAGTGGTTCATAAACTTATCATTAGAAACGTTGTCATCAAACTTTTTATCTATTTGGTGAACTCTGTTGCTCTCGGACAGCATTGGATTCCTTTTGGCTAATTATTACACTGAAACTTTCCGCATATTATTCTAAATCAGATGAATATGAGGGAATTTTCCATCAGAGAGCATCGGACTCTTTCTGGTTAACGTGTCTAATCACCTGTTGCTAGTAACTTTGAACCCCTAATAAATTACCTTTCAAAGCTTGAGTAGGCTGTTCAATTAGACGAACACAGGAAGTGATCGCGCCAACTCAACACCACGCTACTGTATATTTAGAGATTTTGTGTAAGATGCACAATAAGTAACCCGTCATAGTGATCGCTTTTAGGGATTATTTGTGAGATGGACAAGAAGTAGACGTTGTAGCGATCGCCCTCACTCGACAATAAACTAGGCGATCGCATTAAACCGTCCAATCCTCAATTAACAATCCGGGTACTTTGCTGAAATCCCGATGATTGCGCGTTAATAAAACTAATTTACGAGATAGTGCGATCGCTGTGACACTACGCCTCGTTGCAGCACGATGTAAAGCTGTTCTAGACTTAGAAAGATGCCATGCAGTTTAGAATCACTATGAGCTATCACGACATTATTACAATTGAGCCTGACAAGCGAGGCGGTAAACCTTGCATTCGACGGATGCGAATTACCGTGTACGATGTTCTCGGCTGGTTGGCAGCTGGTATGTCTCATGTAGAGATATTAGACGACTTCCCTGAATTAACAGAAGAAGACATTAGAGCAAGTCTAGAGTTTGCTGCTGACCGTGAACATCGTTTAGTTGCCTCTCTACCAAACGCTACGCAAACGGTAGGTGGTGTTTGAAGCTGCTTTTTGATCAAAATTTGAGTCGCAAGCTGGTAACTCAATTAGCAGACGTTTTCCCTGATTCCAGTCACGTTCAGTTTCATGGGCTGGAAGTGAACACTGATACTGAAATATGGGAATTTGCTAAAACCAATGACTTTTGCATCGTAACTCAAGATGTAGACTTTGCCGAAAGAAGCCGTTTGTACGGTTCTCCGCCTAAAGTTGTATGGCTACGCTGCGGAAATACACCAACAAAACAAGTTGAATCTCTACTTCGTTCTGGCGTGGAGATAATTCAGGAGCTTTTGAATAATCCAAGTCTGCATTGCTTAGAATTGTACTAAAGCTTTGCGGGGGATTGTGAGATGCACAGGAAGTAAAGCGTCGTAGATATCGCAGTAAAAGAAGTAGACTGTTGTTGCGATGTCTACGACGGGCTGTTCGGTGTCGCCCTCACTCAACAATAAACTAGGCGATGTCTGCGACGGGCTACGCCTACGCATTAAACCGTCCAATCCTCAATTAACAATCTGGGTATCTTGCTGAAATCCCTATGATTGCGTGTTAATAAAACTAATTTACGGGATAGTGCGATCATCTTTAAGGATTATCTGTGAGATGCATAAGAAGTAGAGTGTTGTTGCGATCGCCTTTAGGTATTTATTGTCTGTGAGATGCACTTATCAGTAGACTGTTGGTGCGATCGCATGACATAACGTTATAACAATAGTGCGATGCCTGCGGCGGGCGAAGCCATCGCACTAAATAATACTCAGCTTTGTACAATTAAGTTTAACATATCACTTCTGTCCTTCGGCTTCAATACCTTGTTGTACTGAGGATTCTAAAACTTTTGTCTGCTGCTCTTTGTACTGAATAAGGTGGGGATATTGTTTCTGAAGTTGAATATAGTAATTCACCAACTTCTGAGGGTTGTGTCCATTCTCTAGAGATATAATATGGCGAATTTTACGTATTTGGCTAATTGCCTCATCATTCTTCGTCATTTTGCGCTCCTATCAACTCTAACGGCGTAACTAGCGTTGGAACGTATAACCCCAGCATAACGTTCAGCCGTCGGATATGCCCAAACTTATTGGCATTTGCCAAGTGACGACAATTCCAAGTTAAGAGAAAATCACATTTATGATAGGAAGCTAGGGCAAGATGTAGTGCATCTCCAAGTGGATCTTTGGGCATCAGTTGTTGCTGAATATACACTTCAACGATTTCAGCGACTACAGATTCAATCGGGACAAATAACAAGCCACTAATCAGTTCTATTGCCTCGCTCTTTCCAGGAAAGTTACCTCGATTGAGTTCATCCAGCACTGCAAGACTAGTTACAAGCACATAGTTGTCACTTGCATAGCTCCACCATTCCCGTGTCCACTCCCGCCGCGCCACCATATCAGGTTCAGTACGTGCCTCGTAATAAAAACTGGGAATGGAGGTTTCAATGTAAACTTTTGGCTTCATTGCGGTAAGGAGTCAGATAAATGAACGGTTTGACCATCTTTGCTAATGTCTGATACTCCATATTACCGTATTCAATTTACCACCTAAGCGATCGCCCTCACTCGACAATAAATTAGGCGATGTCTACGACGGGCTGCTCCTACGCATTAAACCGTCCAATCCTCAATTAACAATCCGGGTACTTTGCCCAAATCCCGATGATTGCGCGTTAATAAAACTAATTTACGAGAAAGTGCGACGGGCTTCGCCTACGCGTTTATCTACTAACTTTTTACTTTTGCCCCATTTGGTGAGCTTCTGCATAGATTCGCAGTGCTGCGGCCATTCTTTTTTCATAATCTTCACCTTGAGACTGGAACCAAGCCAATGTTTCAGGTTCTATCTGAACAAGAACATTCAATGATGCAACAGGCTTCCACCATCGAGATTTGCTAAAAAACTCCTCAGTCAAAGGAGGAATATCGGATGTATCAATTTCTTCTTCTATCAGCGAATCAACTTTCTCCCAGTTCGTTCTTGAGGTATTGTTCATAGCGTTTTCGTTCATAAGGTAAAGCTTTACGAAGTGAGATAATTCGGATTGTTTCTTCGTCTAGTTATGTGAAAACTACAACTACAATGCGTCCATCAAGCATTCCCAGCCCAATTAATCGATCTTCTCCATAATCTTGACGGTTATCCAGAGAAATCCGAAGTGGTAGTCTGAAAATTCGATACGCATCCGCAAAATCCAGTTCATGTTTTACAATGTTAACCTCATTCTTTTGCTGATCCCATTCAAACTTCATATACTCATTCTATAGAATTCTGACAATTAATATGAAAACTGTGAAGTAGACTGTTGTAGCGATCGCCTTCACTAGACAACACGCCACTGTATATTCATACTTAGTGAAGTTAAGCGTAGACGCTCTTAGCGGCTTGCCGAAGGCATCGCCTCTAACTCAGGAATATGTTCAGTTTCGTAGTTTTCAATTAAAACACCGATAACTTCCATTAGAGACGCGACTGGATGCGTCTCATCTTCACCAACTTGATCGATGAGACAATCAAGGATCTCAACTAAGCGTTCATATTCCTCTTCTGTGTGAGGAACAAAGACGTTTTCCGCAATAGATGACCAAGCAGTAATGGTTTGATCTAGGTTTAAGCTTTGCATTATTCCTTCCACTTTCCTTCTCTTCGAGACGCTATGCGAACATCATATTCTGAATGCGTTAACACAGCCCGAATGTAGACTTTTTGGCGGTTGTAATGAATTGCGGCAATGAGTCTAACTTTGTTACTTGCGACACTCAATCAGACAACAAGATCGCAAAGCCTTCTTGGGTGAAGTGTTTA
>NZ_JABXKI010000049.1 GCF_017115095.1 Nostoc sp. NMS4
CTGACGCAACAATCTGTCCCAAGGTTCAAAATCAATCATTATCGCCCTAGTTGATATGTTAGCCGTTATTTTTAACTATAACAATGCAAATTGAGAAAATAAAGGGATTAAATATTTTTCTACGAGTTTTTTTCCATTGTTTTGATTTTAGGGATATTTTTGAGTATCTATAACCAATTGATTTAACTCTTCTTGCATTTGATGATGAACTAATTCATAACAATCATTCACATAATTACGATCCTTAGCTGCATCTTGACCATATCTTTCAAAAGTAATTGGATGGCATACACGAGTATGAATCTGCACAGGTAAAGGAATATTAGGCAGAGGCCCAATAGACAAACCCCAAGGTAAACCTAAATAAATTGGGAAAATTCCTGGGTCTATTTGATAAAGCCACGGCAATCCCAACTGATGTAATTGTTTGACTAAATCATAGCAATCACATAAAACAATCAACGTATCATGAGCGCCAACCGAAATAACTGGAATAATTGGAACTTCTTGTTTTAAAGCCAGCTTGACAAAGCCGTGATTACCAGCAAAATGAATTTTATGGCGTTCGCTATGATTCCGAAACATATCATATTGTCCTCCCGGATATACCAGAACGCTAGCCCCCATCTCAAAAGCTGCACTGGCCATCTTTGGATGTGCAACAATTGCTCCAACTTTCTGAGCTAATTGGGCTATCTCTGGACTCACTTTCCAAGCATAAGGATGCATTAGACCATACACCAAACGCTCTGTTCCAAATCTAGAAAACCAATCATACATCATCATTACTAAATCTGGAGAAGCCATTCCGCCATTATGGGAACCAACCAGTAGCACTTTTCCTTCTGTTGGTATGTGATGCCACCCATCAGTTTTTACTTGGAAATAGTAACGGTAAAGCCATGACCATACAGGCATCAGTAATTCAATCAAATTAACATCTCGCTGTGTTAAAGACCATTGAATTTTCTCTGATAGTTCTGCTCTTAAGAAGTTGTCAGCGCTAATATAATTTTTCTCTACCTGTTTTAGTAATTCCATAAATAGTTCAGTGAGGCCATTCCTTGCAACTGCGAGCGGTTTTTTGAATTTACTAACCGTATTTAAACAGCATTCCTATTTCGATAAAGTCAACGCATCTGTAATGCAAAATGTGCAACTTTTGTCCGAAACTGCAACAAGTAGAAGATACAGGCACAATGGTTGCCCGAATTGTCATTATCTCCTGGATTGTGGGATTAAGCTCTTGCGTTATTTGACCTTACCCCTAAGCACTGCGATTTAACAGAAGCAGATTTGTTGCTACGGGACTAATGCCAGAATTGTCTAATTGCAATAACGTTACTCCCCAAGAAGCAGTCAAAGTTTCACAGTCGATTCGATACTTGAATTAATCGATTATGGCTTTGCAGTGATTGGATAGCCAGTGGTAAAGCAATTCATCTACGGCGCTACTTTTTCTTTAAACTGTTTCCCAGCAGAAAACGCAGGCACTTTGGTCGCTGGAATTGTCATTGGCTCATTGGTTTTCGGATTACGCCCCTCACGTTCTGAGCGTTCGCGTCGCTAAACTAGACGTTACTAATCTCGAAGCAAGTGCCGAGTGGTATAAGTCCAAGCTTGGGTTAGTTCCTGAAGAAAAATATGACACACCTAGTTGGAGACAGTTTAGTTTTCCTGATATTCCACGCTTTGCAATCGGATTGAACTTGAGTAACTCAGTTGAACCAGGTAATACTGTTAGTACCTTTGTTGTCAATGATATAGTTACTGCTCGTCAAAGCCTGACTGAAAAAGGAGTCTCAGTTGGGCTAATTACAGATGTCGGTCATGGAGTGCAATTATCCACTTTCAAGGATATTGACGGAAATTTGTTAGGACTTAGGCAAAATCCGCAGTCTTAACCTAGATTTACACCTAAATTGGGGAATTAGGCAGAGATATGATTTCATTTGCAATTTAACCTAACTGTCTTAGTAGGGATCAGCCTAAAAAAGCTTGTAAAACGAATCTTGACCCAAGATTTCCCACCAACACACCGCTCATCATTGCAATAAATAGCCTATATCAGCAGGGCTTTCGGCAGCCTTAAGAAAATCCATTGGCTACGCTTTGCTTTAAGAGCGATGTCTACGACGGGCTGTCCGGTGTCGCTACTTTCTCCATCCCCAGATTTCCTTACTCAGCACCCCATTACCAGCAACCATGTTCTGTGATCCATTAAGGAAAAAGCTCAAAGTCACGGATGATGTCTGTAATACACTCGCTTGTACTAACTTTTAACCTTTGTAATGCCAACTTCAAGATTATTCCTTTTTTGCGTAAAGTACGAAAATTGAGGTGAATAGTATTATATAACGGTATCTACTATGGATAAAATGGGGACAACATTAAAAGTCTCCTATATAATTTACTTCTATCAAAAACTGCTCTAGCTTACGTCTAGGGCAGTTTTATGTTGTATGGTAGAAGCCAGATTCACAACTGCACACAATGGTGAATCTTCTAACAGTAGTTGATAGCAATCGAAATTCTGGTACAGCCCATTATTAATAGCTTCTGGAAAAATATAGTATAGGGCTATACTCCGTAAAACCACATATCCTAGATGTATTCTGTATAAATCCTTGTTTTCATCAGTCTAGATATGCTCCAAGGCAACTCCTGCTAAAACTATTTTCAAACCCATGAATTTTAAACCTCCTGCCCTTTGGCATAATCTAAAGCAGCTTTCTAATAGAAGCGATCGCTAATAAAAACCCGTTCAATTTATTTCTTCGCAGTATGAGTACGCTTGGGAATGAGAAAGGGTTGAATTATTTAATAATTTATCATCACCCAAGTTGACTTATCCCTGGTCTTGTATTTAAGGAACTTGCATTCCGCGTTGCACAGCCGGACGTTGCTGCACCATGTCCACCCAGCGTTTGACATTTGGGTAGTTGTCGAGTGTTAAACCCTGAAATTCATAAATTGCTACCCACGGATAAGTTGCAACATCCGCAATAGAATAGTCACCACAGATAAATTCATTGTCTTGCAGTTGTTTATCCAAAACACCATAAATACGTAAAGTTTCCTTTTCATAACGCTCAATGGCATAGGGAAGTTTTTCGGGTGCAAAGCGTTTAAAGTGGTTAAGTTGCCCAAACATTGGCCCCACTCCTGCCATTTGGAACATCAGCCACTCTAGGACTTGAAAACGGCTTTTTTGTTCAGTGGGTAAGAGTTTACCTGTTTTTTCGGCGAGGTAAATTAAAATTGCACCCGATTCAAAAACTTTAATCCCAGTTTCTTGGTCAACAATGGCAGGAATTTTACTATTGGGATTGATAGCGATGTATTCAGGTGTAAATTGCTGTTGTTGAGTAATGTCAATTTTGTGGACATTGTAGGGCAATTCGACTTCTTCCAGCATGACGGAAGCTTTGCGTCCATTGGGCGTGGTGAAGGTGTAGAGATCAATCATCTGCTGCTATCCCAAAATCTTGACATTTTCCGATGGTAGTCTACCTTTGATTGAGAAATTAGGGTATTAGCCAATAGAGAGATAAAAACAATAGTTAAGCGTGGCTTTTCAAGTGATATTGCCTGATCACAAATACAAACGCACCAATTAGCACGTGCCCTTAGTGGTGCATACTCTAGAACATTATTCTGCTTAAAGGGTGAGGAATCGTTCTCCTCAATGCTTGATACTTGAGTCAAGAATAGCAAAAACAAAAACTATCAAAACAACTAAGTGATGAAATCCGATCGATTAAAGATGCAAGACCCCCGGCAGCAATATCCCGCTCCGCCCTTTCCTCAACAACCGCAGCCCGTACCAGGACTTGCTCAAAAGATGCAGCCCCAACCGGATCACGGTGAGCAGAGCTACATTGGATCTGGAAAGCTTGCAGGTCGGAAGGCATTGGTCACCGGAGCCGATTCTGGTATCGGGCGCGCTGTTGCGATCGCATTTGCTAGAGAAGGTGCTGATGTCGCTATCGGCTATCTTAAGAGCGAAGAGGCTGATGCTCAAGAGGTGATCCAATTGATTGAACAATCAGGGCGCAAAGCGGTTGCGCTTCCGGGTGACATCACCGACGAGCATTTTTGCCAAAAGCTGGTAACAGATGCAGTGCAAGCTTTAAACGGTTTAGATATTCTCGTGAACAATGCTGGCGCACAGACATCTTACCCATCAATTAGCGATATCACGACTGAGCATTTCGATAAAGTGATGAAGACAAATCTCTACGCACTATTTTGGATTACCAAAGCTGCCATTCCACATCTTTTGCCCGGAGCATCAATTATTAACACCACTTCGATTCAGGCATATCAACCTTCAGCGAGTCTGCTTGACTATGCCATGACCAAAGCCGGCATTGAGAATTTCAGCAAATCTCTCGCCAAACAGATGATCCACAAGGGAGTGCGCGTTAATGCAGTCGCACCCGGCCCATTCTGGACACCGCTACAGCCGAGTGGTGGTCAGACCCAGGACAAGATCGAGAAATTTGGTTCTGAAGTTCCGCTCGGAAGACCTGGGCAACCTGTGGAAATTGCTCCTGTGTATGTGTTGCTTGCTTCCCAAGAAGGCAGCTACATCACCGGAGAAGTTTATGGTGTAACAGGCGGCATCGGGATTGCCTAGTTCAAAAGACATCTTGGTTGGCAAAAGTAACTTTTGCTTTCCGGTTGGGGTGCATCTTAAAGGGGAAGGGAAAATTCCAGACCTTTCTTCCCCATTCCCCTTTTCCCCGCTTTTGTCACGAAAGCGAACTACTACGCTAAAATAACCATTCTCCGCAGCCGCTCAGGAAAGCAGAATACAACTAATGGCTAACCTCAACCTCATTTCAGAACATAAAAGCTTTGGTGGCAAACTCGGTTTCTACAGTCATCACTCCTCCACCTGTAACACTGAAATGCGCTTTACCATCTATCAACCACCACAAGCAACTCAAAATCCTGTACCGATTCTCTATTTCCTCTCTGGATTAACTTGCACGGAAGAGAATTTTATGGCGAAGGCGGGAGGAGTGCAGCGCTTTGCCGCTGAGTACGGTTTGATATTGGTTGCACCAGATACCAGTCCGCGTAATACTGGCATTGCAGGTGAGGATGATGACTGGGACTTTGGCACTGGTGCAGGTTTTTATGTTGATGCTACAGAAGAACCGTGGCGTCAAAACTACCAAATGTATAGTTATATCGTCCAGGAATTACCTGCTTTAATTACTGCAAATTTCCCCACCCAACCTGATAAACAAGGCATTTTCGGTCATTCGATGGGTGGACATGGGGCACTTGTCTGTGCAATGAGAAACCCAGAACTCTACAAATCAGTATCAGCTTTTGCACCAATCGCTGCACCTATGCGTTGTGCTTGGGGTCAAAAGGCTTTTAGTGGTTATCTTGGCAGCAATCAAGACAATTGGCGTGCTTATGATGCTAGTGAATTAGTCAAGCAAGTGGGTTATCACAGTTCAATTCTTATCGATCAAGGGACTTGTGATAAATTTTTAGCTAAACAATTACTGCCAGAGGTGTTTAAGCAAGTTTGTACAGATGTTAACCAGCCGCTAAACTTGCGTTACCAAGAAGGCTATGACCACAGTTATTATTTCATCGCCAGTTTTATTGAAGATCATATCCGCCACCATGCGAGCGCTTTTAAAAAACTAGACCGGAAAACAGGAATTCAGATTTGACACTTTTCTTAAGTTTTATATTGTAGTTAAACAATGCAGTTATTTAAATTGCCAAATATGTATAGTACTATCCTCATTGCTACTAGCAAGGGTTTTACCATCTCGGCTCAGAGCAAGCCCTAAAACCGAACTGGAACCATCTCTCCATGTGTGCAATAGTTTTCCCTGCTCTAAGCTCCACAGTTTAATAGTGCCATCATAATTGCCGCAAATCAGAATTTTCCCATCGGGACTGATGGCAAGAGATTCAATTGAATCCCACATTCCGCACTTCAAAATGTAGTATCAAATCACACGTAATTAATTTCAGAT
>NZ_JABXKI010000045.1 GCF_017115095.1 Nostoc sp. NMS4
TGTCTCCCTTGTCTCCCTTGTCTCCCTTGTCTCCCTTGTCTCCCTTGTCTCCCTTGTCTCCCTTATCTCCCTTGTCTCCCTCATCTCCCTCATCTCCCCAATCCCCAATCAACTAACTGGAACTTCAATAGGCAGTTCTAATACATTGGCAACCGCAGCAATCAATTTATTGGGGTCAATTGGCTTACATAAATGCTGCTGAAACCCTGCTCTTAGCGCTTCCAAGCGGTCTTCCTCTTGCGTGTATGCTGTTAAAGCGATCGCGGGGATGCGTCCGCCTTTTTCTGGTTCTAAAGAGCGCAGTTTCCTAATCAGCGTATAACCGTCTTGCTCTGACATACCGATGTCGCTAATCAAGATATCTGGTTTTGCTTGTTCAAGTACTACTAGCGCTTCATCAACTGATGCTACCGCAGTGGCAAAAGCCCCATACTCTTCAAACATAAAACTGAGGAAGTTACGAGTATCTGCTTCATCATCTACAACTAAAACTCTTAATCCAGCAAGGGGTGTAGATGCTACAGGGGAGGAAATTTTTCCTGTTGCTTCTCTATTCCCCCTATTGTCTTGTAGCAGTGGTAGTCTCACAGTAAAGGTTGCTCCTTGTCCAGTGCCTAAACTTTGGGCAAAGATTGCACCTTTGTGTAGTTCTACTAGATGACGAACGATCGCTAATCCTAGTCCTAGTCCATTGTGCGATCGCGTTGTAGTGCTGTCTGCTTGCCGGAAACGCTCAAATACTTTAGGTAAAAACTCGGAACTTATACCAATACCTGTATCAATAACTTGAATTTGGGCATAGTGTGATTTTGGATTTTGGATTTCGGCTTCGCTCAGTCGAAGGATTTGGGATTTTAGATTATTGCTTTCATCTGTGTTTGAAGAGTCTAAATTTTCATTACTAGATGCCAATCCCAAATCGTTAGACTGAATTGTAGTGAGCGTTGTCGTTGGCGCAGTCTCTCCTACAGAAGTACCATTCACGCCGTTCGCGTAGCGTTCCGCAGGAAAGTCGGAAATCGAACATCCCAAATACTTTGACAGCCTGACTTCTACCCTACCACCTTTAGGGGTAAACTTTATCGCATTAGTTAGTAGATTCCAGACAATTTGCTGTAAACGGGCTGGATCGCCATAAACCGATCCGATGGAAGTATCAAGGACAGTATTTAATTGAATATCTTTTGGTTCTGCTAGGGGACGCACTGCCTCTAAAGCTGCCTCCATCACCGATATCAAATTCACCGCCGATACATTTAACCGCAACTGGCCACGGATAATCCGCGATACATCCAAGATATCCTCAATTAGTTGCATCTGAGATATGGCGTTGCGTTCGATCGCTTCCAAAGCGCGAGAAGTGGCTTTGTCATCAAGTTTCTTGGCGCGGAGGATTTTTGACCAGCCGAGCATTGAGGTTAGGGGTGTGCGGAGTTCGTGGGAGAGAACAGCTAGAAACTCATCTTTCATCCGATTCGCGGCTTCTGCTTCCTGTCTTGCGGTCTGTTCTCGAATCACTTGAGCGCGGACTTCTTCTGCTTGCTTGCGTTCGGTAATATCTTCCAGAGTGCCTACATAACCCAGCAATTCTCCTTGACTGGAAAGCATCGGTGATGAGCGGACTTGAACCCAACGGACGCTACCGTGAACAGCTTGAAAGCGAAATTCTTCTGAGTATTCCCGACCTTCACAAATGTAAGCAGACCAACTAGCGATCGCTCGTTCTTTGTCTTCTGGATGAACAGATTCCAGCCATCTCTTTTCTAAACTCTCTGCTGCTTTCAAGCCACATATTGCCTGATAGCGGGGATTAGTATATTTACAGTTGCCTTCGGTATCCGTTTCAAAAATGCCAACGGGTGAGCAGGTACTTAGCGATCGGAATCGTTCTTCACTTTGCCTGAGTTCGGTATTCACAGCTACCAGTTGCGCTGTTTGTTGCTTGACGGCTTCTGTTTTCTTAAATAATTCTACAAATACTGTGACTTTGGAAGTCAAAATATTGGGGTCTAGTGGTTTGAGCAAATAATCAACAGCACCCAAGGCATAACCTTTAAACAGCATTTGGTCGCTGGTGCTAAAGGCAGTGAGAAAGATAATTGGAGTGTGACGCGATCGCCCCCGATTGCGAATCAAGGTAGCAGTTTCAAAGCCATCCATCCCTGGCATTTGCACATCCAGCAAAATCACTGCAAAATCTTGATGCAGCAAACACCTCAAAGCTTTTTCCCCAGAAGTAGCTCTCACAAGATTTTCCCCTAGTTTTTCTAGGATTGCCTCTAGTGCCAGCAAATTTTCCAGCTTATCATCTACTAGGAGGATGTTGACTTTGGGTTCCATCTGCATCGGTTTATTTCTGTGATGATTGACAAAGCTTGACCATCTGGGAAGCTATGTTTGAGAGTGTCAAAATCCAGTCTACTGTAACAGCAGAAATTGCTGCCTCTGGCATAATGTCGCTCTCGGCTGTGGCAGGTTCTTGTACAATAGTAATTCCTCCTCGTGCTTTTATTTTCTTAAGTCCTTGCATACCATCTTGGTTTGCTCCTGTCAAGATTACACCAATAACTTCCTCAGTGTAAACATCGGCTGCCGACTCAAACAACACATCGATAGACGGTCTAGCATAAGAAACAGGCTCGTCAGTTGAAAGGGCAAAGTGACCTGGTTCAACCAGTAAGTGATAATCTGCTGGGGCTATATAGATATATCCTGGTAGAATTTCGTCCTTGTCTTCCACTTCTCGAATTTTCAACAAACTGGATTCTTGTAATAACTCCTGGAGTGTATGACTAGACTCTTTGTGACGGTGTTGGACAATTGCGATCGGCACAGAGAAATCTACTGGTAAATTCCCCAGTATGATTTTCAACGCTGATAATCCGCCTAAAGAAGTACCAATTACCACAATTTTAAAAAACACTTGTTTTTCCCTCAGACCTGCGGTATGGGGTTACATAAATAGCAAAGCCTATTTAATACTGAATCAGTCAGTGTTTTCTTGCTTCTTTGCTCTTACCAGTAACCCATGTTTCGGTGCAAAAATCATTGCGATGACAAACAACAAGGTTTGTAACACAACTATGCAACCCCCTGTTGCACCATCGATATGATAGCTGACATAAGTCCCCATAACACTAGAAAATACTCCAGATGCCATTGCAATTAGAATCAGATGGTCGAAACGGTCTGTTAATAAATAAGCCGTTGCTCCCGGAGTAACTAACATCGCTACAACCAGAATAATTCCCACTGTCTGGAGTCCGGCAACAGCAGTTAATGAGAGTAATGATAGTAAGATATAGTGCAGCGCTCCTGTGTTTAAGCCAATGGAACGCGCATGAGTCGGATCAAAACAAAATAATAGTAGGTCTTTGCGTAAAATAGCTATTGTGACTAAAGTAATTACGCTAATAATCACCGTTTGAATAATGTCTTCATTAGAAATACCCAAGACATTCCCAAACAAAATATGCGTTAAATCTACGCTGCTTGGAGTTTTAGAAACTAGTACCAAACCCAGGGCAAAAAATCCTGTAAATACCAATCCGATAACCGTATCTTCCTTAATTCTCGTCTTCGCTTTGATATAACCGATCGCAATAACTGAACCCACACCAAAGACAAAAGCACCCACAGCAAAAGGAATATTTAAAACATAAGCAATTACTACCCCAGGCATTACCGCATGGGAAACAGCATCTCCCATCAATGCCCAACCTTTAAGGGTCATAAAACAAGATAAAACAGAACAGACCACCCCAACCAAGGCACTTACACAAATTGCCTTCACCATGAATTCATGCTGTAGGGGTGCGGTTAACCAGTCTAAGAATGCGAGACTATTCATGTTTTTAACAATATTAATTAGTAATTAATCAGATTCATTTTGATTTCCACGGATTATCTGACTTTTGCTGAGAGATAAATCTCCAAGAGAACCACCAAAAGTCCGTGACAGATTTTCTTCTGTGAAGACTTCTGATGTATTACCATAAGCTAAAATAGTCCGATTAATCAATACTACTTGGTCGCAAAAAGTGGTAATAGATGCTAAGTCGTGGGTAGAAATCAAAATTGTATGACCTTCTTCTCGCAATTCCAGCAATAAGTCAATCATCGCTTTTTCTGTTTTGATATCTACCCCAGTGAAAGGTTCATCTAATAGTAAAACTGTTCCTTGTTGTGCTAAAGCACGAGCGAGAAAGGCGCGTTTTTTCTGTCCGCCAGAGAGTTCTCCAATTTGGCGATCGCGCATTGACCACATTTGCACCCTCTCCAAACTCTCCCTGACGATTCTTTGATCTTTCGCCGCCGGAATTCGCAGTATATTCATGTACCCGTAGCGCCCCATCATCACCACATCATGGACACTTACTGGAAAATTCCAGTCTACTTCTTCTGACTGTGGTACATAAGCCACCAAGCTTTTTTTCTGTGCAGCTTTTATCGGTAAACCATTAATTAAAACCCGCCCTGTAACTGGCTTCAAAAAACCCATAATTGCTTTAAATAGGGTTGATTTACCGCTACCATTCATCCCCACTAAACCACTGATTGAACCTGCTTGAATTTGCAAAGAAGCACCATGCAAAGCAACTTTGCCGTGGTAAGCAACTGTGAGATTTTCGACATCAATACTAATAGATTTCACTAAAAATCACCTCTAAGATTAATCATTAGTTTGTAATGAGCGGCTCCAGCCTTTTTTGCGAATACGTAAAGTTTTCCAGAGAATAAAATAGGACTAAAGTGCTTACTACAAGTCAATTTTCAATAGTTAAATTTATTCTTGCATACTTGCTCATTTTTGCTCTAATCCCTGAGTTAGAGTATTAATATTAAGTTCTAGCAACTTGAGATAAGTCGGTGCTGGCCCATTTGCTGGAGACAGGGAATCAACATAAAACACTCCACCAAACCTTGCTCCCGATTCTCTAGCTACCTGACGTTGCGCGCCATCATTGACTGTACTTTCACAAAAAACTACAGGTATTTTATTTTTCTTAACTATATCAATGACTTTTTCTAGCTGTTTGGGAGTAGCTTGTTGTTCAGAGTTAACCGCCCAGAGATAAGCTTCTTTCAAGCCATAATCGCGGGTAATGTATGAAAATGCGCCTTCGCAGCTTACCATGTAGCGCTTGTCTGCTGGAACTACCGACACCGCTTTTCGCAGTTTCTCATCAACTTCTTTAATCTTTTGGCTGTATGCTTTGGCATTGGTATTATAAGTCTCTGCATTCGCTGAGTCCAAATTAACTAATGCCTTGCGAATATTCTCTACGTAAATCAAAGCGTTTTGTGGTGACATCCAAGCATGGGGATTAGGTTTTCCCTTATAGGCATCCTCCGTAATTTCTACAGGTTTGATTCCCTCACTTAGGGTAATATGAGGCACATTAGGGACGCTGTTATACAATTTCTGTGCCCAACGCTCTAAATTTAGACCATTATTTAAAATTAGGTCTGCTTTTTGCGCCCTTACCAAATCGCTAGGAGTTGGTTCGTAACCGTGAATTTCCGCCCCTGGTTTGGTGAGAGATTCGACAATCGCCTTGTCTCCAGCCACATTTTGCGCCATATCTGCGATGACTGTAAAGGTGGTAAGGACTACTTTTTTGCCTTTTTTATCTAGGTTGGTGGTAGTTGTGGCTGGGTTTTGACTTAACCCTGGTTGAGAATTGGAGGTTGACGGGCTACATCCAGCCAAACATAGCCCCAATAGCAGCCCAGATACTACAGCCAATTTTTGCCCGTACTGCGGTAGTTGCACCTGAAAATTGTTGAGACTTAATATCATTAGATTATTTTCATAATCTTCTCACTTTAGCAGAAGGGAGATAAAAATGAAAGAATTATGATAAGAAAAAGCGAACCTGTAGCAATCCACCCTATTTAGCAGTCTTTGTCAAAGTCATTTTTTTAACGAACCGCAGTAGACGCTTTGCGGCTACTCTACGAGAACGCTAAGAGCGAACCCGCAGGGTGGCGC
>NZ_JABXKI010000043.1 GCF_017115095.1 Nostoc sp. NMS4
GCTTTTATCTTAACTGTAATCTCTGTGTACTTCAATTTGAAGTGCGGAGTGTGGGTTCTAAGAACACTTGCTGCGAGCAAACCTGCTGGTATGTTTCTTGAACTGGGTACAGGAACTGGCGTGTCTGCTGCTTGGCTTTTGAACGGTATGGATCGGGAATCCAAGCTGATCTCAGTTGACCAAGATGACAAAGTGATAGCTGTTGCCAGAAAGTATTTGGGTCAGGATCGGAGAGTGGTTTTCCATACAGAGGATGCGACGATTTTTTTAGGTAAAATAGCTGCTCAAAAGTTTGATTTTATATTCGCTGATGCATGGGTAGGAAAATATAGCTGCCTTGAGGATACGCTCAATTTGCTTAAGTTGGGTGGCTTGTACGTTATTGATGATATGTTGCCTCAAGCCATGTGGTCTGAGGATCAGGCTTCAAAAGCTAGCCAACTCATTTCAAACTTAGAATCCAGGAGCGATTTGACGCTTTCAAAAATTAACTGGTCTACAGGGTTAGTAGTTGCAGCGAAAGTTAGAGGACAGACAGAGGCAGGATTGCCAGGAGAGCGATTTTTTTCCGGGGAGATGGGCAACAATTAAGGTGATTTCTGTAATACCTTATCCAATTGACAAGCACTGTATAAATCCTTGACGCTAGAAAGAACAAGTAGCTAATTTGATAGAATTCAGATGATATCATTTCCTCTACATCTGTAAATTAAAAAGCTGAAGAGACGCGATGTCTGACGACAAGCCGCTTCTCTACGAGAGGCTACGCCAATGCGTCAACGCTTGTATCTCTATGCAGGAAACTAATTGCTATTTATGCCTACTACAACCTGGAATCGTCATCACATTCTTTCCCTAGCTGACTTTACTACCTCTGAATACGATACAGTTTTGCAAACTGCTGCCAGTTTTCAAGAGGTGCTATCACGGCGGACGAAGAAAGTGCCAACCTTGCAGGGACAAGTGGTGGCCAATTTATTTTTTGAATCGTCTACCCGGACTCGCAGCAGTTTTGAACTCGCAGCCAAACGCTTAAGTGCGGATACGCTGAACTTCGCCGCCGCCACATCTTCTATGACTAAGGGAGAAACAATTCTCGACACGGCGAAAACCTATTTAGCAATGGGAACTGATATTATGGTAGTCCGCCATCGAGAGGCAGGAGTACCAAATGCGATCGCAGCTGAAATGGATCGTTTAGGTGTACGAGTTAGCGTCCTCAATGCTGGTGATGGTCAACATGAGCATCCTTCCCAAGCACTGCTAGATTTATTTACCATAACTACTCTAATTGACCCAGATCATCCCCGACTGGAACTTTTAAAGGGGAAAAAGATTGCCATTGTTGGGGATATTCTGCATTCTCGCGTGGCGCGATCGAATATTTGGAGTTTAATTGCCAGTGGTGCCGAAGTGCATCTGGCTGCACCACCAACACTTTTACCGAAATTATTTGCCGAGTTTATCTCGGAAGAGTCAGAAGTCAGAAGTAATTCCCCTAATCCCCAACTTTTTCTACACTGGCAGCTAGAACCAGCTTTGCAAAATGCCGATTTTGTCATGACTTTACGTCTGCAAAAGGAACGGATGACGGCTCATTTGCTGCCAAGTTTGCGAGAATATCATCAGATGTTTGGTATTACAAGCACAAAACTGCAACTTTGTAAACCTAACGTCAAAGTTTTGCATCCAGGCCCAGTCAACCGTGGTGTTGAAATTAGTTCTGAATTGATGGATGATCCAGAGTTTAGTCTGATTCAATCACAAGTTACCAGTGGTGTCGCTGTTCGGATGGCGCTGCTGTATTTATTAGGTAGCGGTAAGGCTTAATAAAATCTCAGTTAGAAATTTCCTCCCATCGGACTACTTTACGGAACAATATCTAATCCCATCGAACTTATTACAGCGCTTCCGGCTATTATGCAATATAGTTTTCTTCTTACCCCTCTCCTATCATCGCTTTCAGCTTTTAGGATGTACCTCATAGCTGCCGGAAGTGCTGTATTATTCCGATCGCATGAGGACAGAATTTGGTAATCTTGGCACACTGGTATCGTAGAAGTTCAGAATTTCATGACTTCTAGAAGTGTTCGAGGTAAATTATGAAACGAATTTTTTTGACGGCAGCAGCCTTACTCAGCACGCTATCTTTAGCTGCTCCCATTCCCGTCAAAGCAGAAAATTCCGCCCCTGTCCGCCGCTTGTTGGAAACTAGAGAATGTTCGGGATGTAATTTAGCCGGAGCAAATCTCAAAGGCGCTCATCTAATCGGTGTTGACTTGAGAAATGCAAATTTAAAAGGAGCTAATCTCGAAGGTGCTAACTTAGAAGGTGCCGATTTAACTGGAGCTAATTTAAAGTCTGCTAATCTCACACAAGCATTTGTGAGCGATACTATCTTAAATAATGCCAATCTTACCAACGTTAATTTGAGTAATTCGCGTTTATATAATAGTGATCTAGATGGCGCTCTTTTAGCTGGTATTGATTTAAGCGGCGCTCATGTATTTAATACTGCCATTAGCGTCGGTGGTGAATACTAATGGTGAGTCATGATTTCAAAGTGATGAGTTAAGAGTGGAATATAACTCCTAACTCTGCACTTCTTAAGTTTTATTCGCCGGTAATCGATAGTTCATTTACCCAGATTTTTGGGCAAACTCCCCCTGGCGTTAACTCTGGTTCTTTTTCTACATAAATAATTGACTTCAAGAGTTCTAAGAAATCGCCAGCAACTGTTGCAGACTCAATACTCGTCCTCACGCCCTTATTAACTAGCCAACCATCAAAGGGCAAAGAAAAGGAACCTTGTAAGGCTTTAACTCCCGCATGGAGAGCTTGTAAATCATCGATAAAAATCACATTTTCAGCAGTGTCTAAGCTAAATTCCTGTTCAGGAGTTGCTGTTGAGAATACGTGATAAAAATTGGGACTAACGCTGACTTTTGCGCCAATACTAGCATTACCCGTTGGCTGGGCATTTAACCTTTTAGCAGTACCGGCACTATGGAGAAATCCTGTTAAAACGCCATTTTCAATCAGCGAAATTTGACGAGTGGGCGTTCCTTCGCCATCAAAAGTTTCTGCGCCTACGTTAGCTGGATGCAGTGCATCATCATAAACTGAAATCAGCGGAGAAGCAATTTCTTTACCTAAATCATCAGGAGTAGATAGACTTTGATTGTCTAAAATACTTTGGGCATTGAACAAGTTAGAAAAAGCACCCAACAGACTTAAGAAAGCTTCGGCTGAGAAAACAACTCGATATTTACCAGTTTTGATTTTTTCATAATTCAAGTGACTGATAGTCTTATCGGCAGTTTCTTTAATACAACCATTAATATCTAGATTATCTAAACTTTGGTTGATTCTATAAGCACCTGCACTGCGCGGTTTTTTCCCTTCTTCCTCAGTTTTGCTGTAAAGATAAACTGATGCCAAAGAGTGAGATTCAGTTCTCACCGCGCCGTCGCTATTGAGATAAAACCTATCAACATCTCTTTGCGATAAACCGTTATAAGGTACACCTTTAATTGCTGGATGAGCCGCCAATAATTCTTTTTCAGCTACCAACAATTTTTCTATGAGTTTGGCAACAGGTGCTTGTGGTGCTTTATCTTGATGTTGATTTGGAATCGGAATAGTAGCCTCTGGACTAAAATCAGGAACATTTTCTTTAACACCAAAGAAACTGGCTTCGTAGGCAGTTTTCAAAGCTAACTCTAGTCCTTTGGGGTCTACATCTGTGGTGCTGGTGACACCCATTGTATTCTCTTCATTCCAGACACGAACAGTAACACCAGAGCGATTTGAAGCTTTAACTTGTTTTGGCTCTCCTTGGTCTACTTGCACGTTAGTGTCATCTACTGTTGAGCCATAAATGTCGAATTTCTTAATCCCAAGCTTATCAGCATTGTCTTTGGCAGAATTTGCAATTTCATTGATATTCGGCATAATCAATTTTTGATATTAGAGTTTGTATTTTGGATTGGAAACGATTCAATTTTTGATATTAGAGTTTGGATTTTGGATGTTATCACTTATATTTTTCTCGTAGTGTTTTTATTGATGAAACAGTCATAGCTAGAATTTCGGTAGCTTCTTACATTGCTTTGTTCTAGATCCCCCTAAATCCATGCCACGTGCTTCAAGTCGGCAGAGCCGCCCAACGCAGTGGCTCCCCTTAAAAAGGGGGACTTTGAAAGGTTTTGCCCGTTTTTAAGGGGGGTTGGGGGGATCAATAAGTGCCTAAAATCACAGCCAACCACTTTTCAAACAACCTCTTAAACTCCTACTCATTCACAATCCAAAATCCAAAATCTAAAATCTAAAATTCTTATCGTCCACCGACGGTAATAGAATCAACTTTGATGTGGGGTTGTCCGACTGTGGTGTAAATACTGCCACTGACTGAGCCACAAAAACCTGGTGCAATTTCTAAATCTTGGGAACACATGGAAATTTTATTCATAATTTCCTTAGCTTCACCGATGAGAATTGCTCCCTTTAATGGTTTGGTGATTTTGCCATTTTCAATTAAATAAGCTTCATCAACACTAAAGTTAAATTGACCTGTAGCACCAACGCTACCACCACCCATTTTTTTACAGTAAATACCTTTATCAACGGAGGCAAATAATTCATCAATGCTATATTCGCCAGAATCAATATAAGTATTACGCATCCGGCTAGCGGCGGCATAAGTATAATTTTGGCGACGGCCACTTCCAGTTCTGGGGTGTCCGGTGCGTGTGGAACCTGTTCTATCTGCTAAGAAGTTTTTCAGAACGCCTTTTTCGATTAATAGGGTTCTTTGAGCCGGCATACCTTCGTCATCCATATCAATTGTCCCGAAGGCATTTTCAGAGCGCCCTTCATCCCAGGCTGTCAAACTTTCGTGGGCAATTTTTTCGCCTTTTTTGTCAGCAAAGGGAGAGGTATTGCGTTCTATTTGAGTGGTTTCTAGCAGGTGTCCACAAGCTTCGTGGAAGATTACGCCGCCAAAGTGATTGGCCATAATGATGGGATAAGTACCCGATTCTACGTAATCTGCATAGAGCATTTTTCCAGCCGATTCTGCTATTTTTTCAGAGGCTTGTTGAGAATCCCAAGTCCTCAAGAAGTTGGCATCGCTAGTATTACCCGCGCGATCGCCAATTGAGGTACGATTAGCACCATCAGCACACAATAGGTTAAATCCTACTGATTGGGTAAGGCGAATATCACGGGCAAAAGTCCCGTCACTGGCGGCGATTAAAACTTCTTGCCAATCGCGGAAATAGGTAGCACGGCGCGATTGGACGTGGCTAGCTTTTTGCTTCAGGTGGGTAGTACCATCTAAGAGGATTTCTCCCATTTCTCGGATGGAGCTACACATCGGTAGCCATGAATCTTTACCTCTTTTGGTGGCGTAATCTCTCAGTAATTCTAGGTTGATTTCTGGGATGAAAGCTTTAGCAGTGGGCAGTTGCAACCCCAAGATAGAAAGACCTTTTTCTAAGGCTGCTTTCAAACCGGAAAAGGAAAGGTCATTGGTGCTAACGTAACAGTCAGCTTTAGCGCGAAATACTCTGACTCCCGCGCCTGTAGACAGACTGGGTGAAATACTCGTGATTGCGTCATCTTCTGCAAGAGAACTAATATAGTTACGACGCTCTAAAAATAATTCGATGAAGTCAGCGCCGGCGGCGCGTCCTAGTCCGAGAAGGGTAGCCAGGGGGGCTTCCCAGGTTTCATCGAAACGCTCTGGTGTCGAGGAATATTGGAGAGTAGGAAGTTGATTCGAGAGAAGTAGCGTACTTGTAAGCATGGGTAGCCTCGTCTGCTGGCGTAGTTCAGAGATTTGACCGAAAAATCCTGGTGTGTTCACTCTAGCAAATTTAAAAATATCCCGTAATTTCTCTCCCTACTTCGTTGAACTACGGTGTACACACAAGTCGAATTACCCCCCTTAATCCCCCCTTGCAAAGGGGGGAAACAAGAAA
>NZ_JABXKI010000041.1 GCF_017115095.1 Nostoc sp. NMS4
AAACAGAATTCACTTGGGATATTGCTGGTAAAAGCTATGAACAAGTTTGTCTTGCCAAAGAGTAATCCTAATTCGTAATTAGCACACAGATTAAAAATGCTTGTCCTCAAAAATATCTCACCACCAGCTTCTAGATAATTTCTAATTTGTTCTTTCTTGTCTATTTGGGATAAATCTGTGTAGAAACGTTGCAATGCAACGTCTCTACATCGGTTGTGCAAATTATCTTATCTAAATCGTATTGGTTTTTAGTTGGCTGGTGAATAAGCACGTCAATTATTGTCAAACCTAGTCGAACAACCTAACACAAGTAATTTTTTCTGCTTACGCTTCTTCTTATTTTTGAGAGTAGCCAAATAATTATCAACGTAGCGAAAAGCAGCTGCACCGTCATAATCAGCAATGGCTATAGCTTGCAAGAAAACCTTTGAGGGAATTTCAAACCCTAAAAATTTTTCTGTTAAGATTAACAAATCTTCATCTGTGGCAGGAAAAGTAATTTCTTCTGTATCTTCTGAATCAGAAAATATATCATCAATTAACGCTTTATACACTTTGTACCTCCCCAAAAGCATAAGATGCAAAGCCTGTAATAAAGTTTAGTTGCTGATCGCGAGTTTGTAAGTTAACTGGCAGTTCAGTACCAGCACATCCGATTTCGCGTAAAATCTCCAAACAATAACCACCGAGTTGAGTGTATGGAGCTTGCTCCAATTCTTGAGCTACTTCTAGAGCCATCTCCAGATTGACTTGGATAACCGTCTTTACAGGGTTGGTCATAAATACGCCCTCATAAACTGGATGCTCTAAGTTTTGATCACAAGCACAAATAGCGTAACGGTGTTTTTGCGGAATTTATGAAGAGGGGAAAATAAAATGTCAGCGCATTTGCGGTAATGTATCCGAAATTATGCAAACTCTCTTCAGAGCTAGGCAATTTCTATCTAAGTGCGATCGCTTGTTGAATACGTATAAATATGTACAAATAATCCCATATTATTGCCAATATACTTACTTTTTGTGGGATAGACCTAAAAGCCCACCCCACAAAATTGGATAATTTATTTGTTGGAAATCCCTGACATGAAGTTTGTTTAGGAGATTTCCTAGTAGATTGGGAGATAATTTCTGAGGCGCAGTACTTTAAGCTTTCACCTTAGCTTTAGACCAGACACCATTTTCATCTTCATCATATTGCTGGTGAATAGTCTCCCAAGCAGCTTGTTCAGCCGTGAACTCGTCACTTCTTTCACTGAGTACAGCATTATAGCGTTCAATGAATGTACTCTGAGCTTCTTCAGAAAGATGAGCGCGAACTTCAGGAGACAAGTCTGCTGGACTGTTGCACTGACCAGAACAAGAACGAGCCAGAGTTTTCTCAATCGTGTGAATTTCTTCGCCACCAGCACTTTCGAGCAGCAATTGAAATTCGCCAGTGCGATCGCTCGGAACTTCTGCCATCACGAAAAATTCGCCAGCTTGTAAGCGAGTTTGATAGATAGCCGCTTTATCTTCTGGCATTCCCAAAGTAGTTAGAACCGATACTAGACCGGCACCTGCGCTACCTGCGATCGCTCCACTAGCAGCCCCCAATAGCACTGCACCAATCGGTCCTGCTGCCACAATTGGGCCGACAAAGGGAATAAACAATACGCCTACACCCGTAAGCAAGCTGAGAAAGGAACCAAACAAGGAACCAAAAACTGCTCCTGTTCTCAAACCTCCGAGAATCACATCTTTTTTACTAATAAAGCCAGCGATTCTCGTTTCCGATTGGAAATTTCTACCCATGACCGAAATATGATCTCTAGGTACACCCCTGTCTAGTAAACGTCTAATTACATCATCAATTTGCTTCTGCTCTTTGAATACAGCAGAAATTGTACGTTCTGCTTTATATACTTCTGGCACTTAAAAACTCCTTGTATTATGTTGTTTTGAGTAGATCCAGGCGGATTCATTTTTTCACACCATTTGAGGGAGGAATCAACCCTCCCTCAACTAGTTTCAGAGTTAGCGATCGTGAACTCAGATGTTATAAACTATACACCTACGGGAGTCTTAGCCCCTGCTGTTGGCTTTCTACCATCTGAGTCTATTGCCTCGCCTTCAATAAATGAACGCAGCATCCAAGCGATTTGTTCATGCTGTTCCAAGAGTCCAGTTAAAAAGTCAGCAGTTCCCTGATCGTGGAACTTTTCACCAGACTGATCTACATGGTCTCTCAAGTTACGAATAACCTGCTCGTGATCGTCCACTAAATTAGCTACCATCCCGGTTGCTGTGGGTACATTACCAGCATGTTCTTTGAGGGTAGCAAGCTTGAGAAATCCCTCCAATGTGCCAACAGGATAACCGCCCAAAGCACGAACTCGTTCTGCCAAAGCATCAATATTTAGAGTCAGCTTTTGGTAGTGTTCTTCCCAAAGCTGGTGCAAAGAGCGGAACTGAGGGCCAACCACATCCCAGTGATACTTTTTGGTTTTCACCAACAGTAAATAGGCATCTGCCAAATCTTGATTCAACAGATTAATTACACCTTGACGCTGTTCGTCTGTCAAACCAATGTTTATCGCACGCATTGTTTTCCATCCCTAAGCAAACTTATTTATTAACTTGCCAAATTTTCCACATAATCCACATCAACCAAAGGAAACATTATGAGTTTAGATTAATTCTTACATTCCATAGTTATACCTATGCCTTAATAGGTAGACATAAGTAGACATAATTAAATATAAAATAAACTCTTAGTTTGTAGTGAGCGATTTATCGCTCATAGCAACGATTATCAGGAATTTACGAATTACGAATTACGCTTTCCGGTACTAGCCCTATATAATAATTAGTAATGGGTGATTGCTTTTACACAATCACCCATTACTAACAAAAAATTACCAAGGTATTAACTCTATTACTTACCTGTAATTTTATCCAACAAATTCTTTGCTTTTTCTTCTACTGAGGTTGCACCCTGGGAATTTTCAGGACTCTTTTGCTTGTCAATATCAGCCGCTCCCTGAACCTCATTGAGTCCTTGATTGGACTCCTTTTGAACCTTTTTCAATCCTTGTGGTGGTTCTTTAGCAGCTTGGTCAGTTTTGCGCTGAATGTCAAGTAGTTGTGTAGTACCTTCAGTGGGGTTACTTTGGTAGCTATCAATTGCAAAAGCAGGAAAAGCATTAGAGAATAAGACTAGGGCGCAAGTAAAAGCCACTACTAGAAAACGTACTGGACGGAAAATAGATAAAACAGAAGTAATCATCTTCATTTGAAATCCTCCATAACAGCTTTAACAACGCATAACTTTACACTGAAAGATCGAAGCATATACCTTTACTTAACAATTTTAAGCAATAATAAAACTGGCAAGCTCTGCTTCAATCTAGAAGTTCTTGAAAAAATGAACCTGACGAAGAAATTTCTTTTGTATTTCTGCATCGGATTAGTAAGGGATAATAAGCAAATACCACCTTAATTCTTTAGCAAAATCATTAGATTTCACAGAATCATTAGATTTCATAATTGAAATCCTTCGTTTCAGGTTCCCTTGTTTACACTTTTACTTTGAAAAACCTAACGTCTGCATCAATCTCTAGAATGAACTTTACTGCATCTTTAGTTGCAATAAAATCAGTCTCTAGGTATATCGACTTAATCTAATTTTAGCAGGTTAATGACTCTACTATTTATATTCAGTGAGCTAGACTTTATCCAATCAAAGAACTTTCAGGAATATGCACCTTAGAGGACATTTGTAAAGTAGCAATTTATATAAAGATTCTTCTTAATCCCCTTTCATAAAAGGAGGAAAATAAATCTTTTCTTTAAACTTGATAAGTCTGCCTTATTACCTCTTCTATTGAATTTACGCGATGGAACATTTCTATTAATTCATGGGATCTTGTTTTTCGCTTTGCCAGCAGCACTTTTAACGGTGTTAAATAATGAACATCTGGGTCATCTCCCAAAGCCACTTCTGCTGCTTGCAAGATTTTTGTCGCATTCTCAAAAATATCTTCGTTTTCAAACGCTTCTTTTGCAGAAATTTGGTGTAAGGCTGCATCGGGTACAGTTGCTCTACCCGCTAAGGTTTCATCTAACACCAAACCTTTCAATAATATCAGCAAAGCCGCATAGATTGAAAAATTATCACAACTATCACAAGCCTTAAATTCGATGCGTCCCACTTCCGCCGGAATGCGGGCGATTTTTGTTAAGGCAGGTGTGCTATAAATCAGTTGTTCTTCTTTTTGAACAAAAACCAGAGTAGCTGGTCTTTTTCCAGTTCTGATAAATGTTCGTACCGATAGCCCATCCCATAAACCTCCATTATAAAAGGGAGAGCTATAACTAAAAGGAACGATATAGGGACTGTAATAAGTTAATTTTCTGCCAACATCAATCACATCTTCAGTTGAAAAATCTGTCACTGAGATATTTAAATCTGGCCCATAAGATACCATGTGAATATTAGCAGTTTGTTCGTCAGGATAAGCTTCTAACTGTTTGATTTCATAATTGTTTAATGGGGGTTGAGGCTCAAAAGCTGGATTGTAGGGATTGAAGCTAACCAAAACTGGTGATAAACCAAATTCAGCAGCAACCTCACGTAGCAAGTCAAAACTTTCTGATAATTCAGTAATAGCGCCTTGAATATTAGAATGGATAGTTGTTCTAATTTCAATACCTTTAACATGACAGTCGATCACCTCATCAGAATCCGCAAATCTTTCAAATCCCTCAATGTACCATCTTTTGATCTTAATACCTGCATCACCCACACGTAGTTGAGGATAGTCGCTGGGATATGTGGGTAGCCTTTCAATAATTTGATTGAAATCAGCAAACTTTGTGTGGGAAAAATCAGCAAACTTCCCCTCATTGTTCAAGAAAGCGACTTCATGCTCAATACCAAAGAAAAACATTATATATACCTTAATTGTTTAGAGTTAACTTAATTTAACTAATACCTAGCGATCGCAATCCCACAGAGAAGAAAGTAACATCAGTAAACGATTCAAATTTACTTTAAGTATAAAAATTCTCAATAAAGCTACAAATGGATTTTACCTTAAGACCGACTGTTACGATTTGAAAACTTCTCTGATTTATTTTTCTGTGTTGCTTCCACTATCTTCATAGTCACTGGTTAGGGTAGCGTAGTAGTGACTGAGGAAAGCTTAAGACGTGAGTTTATGACAAGTACCGTTCAATCCCCCTACAGCAACGAACAGATTGCCGCTTGGTTGCGTGGACTGCTTACTATTGCTTGGGCTGATGGTAATTTTGACGATCAAGAACAGGAATTAATTGCCAGCATCACCGAAAATGAATTAGCTCCTAAGATTAAATTCGATTCACTAGAGGTAATTACCCCAGAGGAATTAGCCGCAGCCTTGGGTAAAGGTACACCCGCCGCAGAAAATTTCTTAAGGACAGCGATAATGGTAGCGATCGCAGATGGTACTTATTCTCCCAGCGAAGATGAGGTTCTGCAACAGTTCTGCCAAGCCTTAGAACAGCCAGAGAAGTTGCTGGAAGCCCTTCGCCACACCCTGGAACACCCACAGCAAATTACCCCCACTATCGCCAGCACTGGGCTAACAAAGCGTCAAATTAATGCCCTACATCCCCTGCAAGACTGGCTCGATGGGCTAGATATCCAAGACCCAAGAGTAGCCCGCTTTTTGTGTAAAATGATTCCCTCCCAGTGTCCCTTTGAACGGGATGTCACCCTATTTGGACGCAAGATTGTGCATATCCCACCGATGTGTAAAATCAACCCATTATATGAGCAGATGGTAGGCTTACGTTTCCGCGCCCTCTCTTATTTAGCAGATAAATGCGGTGAAGATGTTTCACCATATATTTGAGTAGGGGTAGGAGACAAGGGAGACAAGGGAGACAAGGGAGACAAGGGAGACAAGGGAGACAAGG
>NZ_JABXKI010000285.1 GCF_017115095.1 Nostoc sp. NMS4
CCCAAAAAGGGAAAGAGAAATAAGAAGAAAGGCCACCACCAAGCCCAAAATAGATTTAAGACGAAATTGCGATCGCGGCTTTGCGGCCCAATAAATAATATTGCCACAATAATCGCAAAAGCGGTTGCAGTAAAACCATAATTAATGCGATCGGGCCACCAAGAACTACGTAAAAACACCCGCAAATTCGGATAGGCATTTAACAGATTCACCCGAAATCGTTTTTTCTTAGTTTCGGCTGGCCAGAAAATTTCTTCTGTTAATTCATTCGCACCCTCAGCTTGCACGATCGCTCTTTCTACCAGATTTTTCAATTCTTTGAGGTTGCCAGGAAAATCATAAGACTGGAGGCGACGCAAAGCTTCTGGGGTAATATGCGGTTTCGGAACGCCTCTAGAGCGAATGTAGAGACTGGTATAATATTCAACCTGTGTTTGAATATCAGCTTTCCGCACTCGTAGCGGTGGTACTTTAATAATGTGACCAACAGAACGTTCAACTATCGGCTGAGTTTTTTCTGAAACAATCAGAATTCTGGCTTTACTGGGACGGGGTTGGGCGGTTGAATCTCCAGAACGACTGACAGGGATATATGTACTAGTTTTGAGCAACTGCGTCACGGCAGGTAATAATTCTTCGGGCAGTTCTTGGATGTTGTTGAGAACTAGAGTACCTTCCCCCAACCATTCCAACAATCCTGCTTTACCGCCAGCACGACCAAATAAATCTGCACCGCTAGTTTGGAGAATACCACAATTTACTTTAATAATTGGTTCTCGCCGTTTGGGAGAACCAAAATGGATTAGGGCTGCTATATTGTCTTTTTCTAACCCTGGTTCTCCAAAAATATCCACTGATTCGCGGTCAGAGGCCGCTTCTCGAATTTGCTCCCGCAGCCGCACAGCATAGCGACTTGTACCGACAATTCCGCGTTGCGCCTTGGTGACTAAATATGGCCGCAAAGCAATAGAACGTTCTTGTTCATAGCCAAGAGCAGATGTTACCTCAGCTAATTCTTGAGCCAATTGACGCGAAAAAGCCTGAGTAATTTCGGGGTATTGAGTAACTAATTCCCGAAATTTAGCAGCAGGTACAACCCACAAGTGACATTCGGTTACTGTAGTAATTGTGAATGGAGTCAATTGATCCAACAGCAATTCTTTCAGTTCAATCACTGCACCGGGGAGAAATCCACAAGCTAAAGCTGGGTTGCTTTGATTGGTGGTATTGCTTTCGAGTTGACCTTCTACCAGAATATAAAGGGCTTCTGGAGAATTGCCTTCGTTAACTAAGTCAGTTTCGGCACTCACTACTTGGTCTTCAATTACTTGAGCGATCGCATTTAACACCTCAAGTGAGAGAATCCCTAAACTCGTGCGTTCTTGTAGCCATATAACCGTTTCTGGAGATGTCATATTAAGTTCTCCCTGTAGGCTGCTGTATAACAAGAATTATCTCTGAAAGGGTATATCAAAATATCTATATTCAGTTGTTGTGTATTAATACACAATATGCATGCAATAGATCCAGGACTTACGCAAAATATCTCTTCAACTCTCATTTCTCCGTGTTCTCTGCGCCTCTGTGGTTCGATTTTTCCTTATCTGTGCGTAAGTCCTAAAACCAATTAAAGCTTTTTGCATAATACAAAATCCATCTTTGGCAAATTTACCAAGATTGTTAGTTATACCAATTTGAAAAAAGAAGGCGACAAATAGACCGACGCGATTCATCGCGTCTTCACCCAAGGATTTATTGCAATCATGAATTTAATTATTAGTTAGTTCTCATTGCCAATCAAGCAAAGCGATCGCAAAGTACAGATACTGCGATCGCTTTGTTTGACTGCGTTTCCCTCACAATGACAATTACGATACCTACGTGTAATATTTCACATTGGAAGTGCAATTACATAGATAAATAAATTTCAAAAGTATAAAAATTGGGTATATTTTCGCCTATCAATTCAGCATTAGTCTCAATAGGATGTAGCGAAATACATATCACTCACCAGATTAAAAGGTGGGTTTTGAGTTAGATGACCATTAAGAAATCTTTGGTAATCAACCAACCGGAAGTTGGAAAGCTAAACCCTGAACTCCGTGGCTTAACCGGTCTTGCGCAGGAACAGTTTGCAGCATCTTTAGGTATAACTTATTCGACGGTAAACCGTTGGGAAAAAGAACGTGTCAAGCCCTCATCTCTAGCTATGCAAAAGATTGAGGGAATGTTAGAGGAAATGGGTGAACGAGGAGAGAAAGCGTTGGCAAAGTATTTGTCGAATTAGAAAACAGGCTCAGAGGCAACTTAATTGCAGCAAGTTATCATTGAAAACCCCATTATTAGCTAGAGCTTTCCAGCATTACCTTGGCTTTGATTTCTTGTGTTGGTGCTAACAAGAAATCTAAATCTAGACTTTTATCTACTCCTATCCGTGCTTTAGAAGAACCCATTGATTTAGAGATTACTTTTTCACCCCGATTAACAAGTTATCGCTACGACATTACCCAAAAACAACACAATCCTAATTTTCCCGATGTTTGCAAATATGCTGTTTTGCGGATTCCTCAAACTCAAAGGTTGAGTTTACCGTAGCCAATATTTTGTCACTTCTCAAGGCAGTTTAGGTTCAAAACACGCAGAGATTCCCAAACAATTTTTTTCTTAATTAAGCAGCAAGATTTTCCAGCCAACTTTATTTTGGATGCACAATAATGTTTGATTATTCTAGCCCCGCTTTAGCTACATATCTTAACATTTCTTCACCAATAGCAGCTTGCACCAATGGCAGCAAAGTTGCAGTCATCAATACTGAAGGCGTATGGGAAGTAGAAAGTAATGGGACGAAAAAACTAATTCCCAACTCTAATTACAATGCTCGTGACATTGTAGCAATTGATGGCAAAACTTATGTCTTAGCTGTTCCCACGGGACTAGTCAAAATAAAAACTGATGGAACTAACCAAAAAATAGTTAGCAACCCAGCCAATTCAAAGGCACGAGTTAAATATCTGCAAAATTGGATTATTTACCAGTCTGCAAATACTTTATCAATTTATGATAAAAACCTCAACTTTAAAGCCAAACAGAGTTATGGCGTAACTGAGGTGATGGATTTTGAGTATAAAAATGGGTATCTCTACACCAGTGGCTACCAGCAACAAAAGAGGTCAGGTATTCCCGTCCAGGTAGCTTTTCTTTACCGGATGGTTTTTGACGGGGCAAAAATATTTGCTTTGGCAAATTTACCAGGAAATAACCAAGGTAAGCTTTGGGGTTACAATTCTGCCGATCTTGCTAACGACATGGCAGACACCAGACTTAACCGATTACAGATTTTGGAAGACAAGCTTTATGTTCTCGGTTCAGTTTATGGGGGTAACTCAATCTACAGGTGGAATGGCAAAGACTTATTAACAAGGACTTTGATTACCACAGATAACTATACCAATGCTGCCCAGACTCGTGACGAAACAAAGGTATATATAGGAACTATTAACCTGACTAATTTTACTGTCGAGCGTGGACAGCTAAGTGTTCCAAGAAAACCTACAAATGGTGGGATGGGAGACGGCGGTAGCAATTTCCCTAAAACTATTTACTCAGATGGCAGTAAAATTTTTGTGGGTTCCTCTGCTGCTTATGCGATCGCTAATAGAGATAATCAAACCTTCTTGGGTAGAACAATCCCGCCTTACCGTGGGGATTCATCTCTTTTAGTTGTCTCCAAGAACCTAATGACTCGCCACGCTTGGGTAACACCGGGAAATGGTGAAGTCTTGCTATTTACTGATAAGTTTGCAGTCATCAAAACAGGTAATATCAATGACTTGGCTACAAATTTAGGATCTGCCCAAAAATTGCCAACAAATACTTATTTCGTTAAGTTTTGATTGAGCAACGACATTGTAGGTAATATCGGTAAGCAGACTCTATTTGAGTCCGCCAAACAACGAATGGGCAAACAAAGCAGCTTGAGTGCGATCGCGTAAACTCAACCGACTCAGAATATTGGTAACATAGTTCTTAACAGTATTTTCTGAAAGAAACAGCGATTCAGCAATTTCACGGTTATTGGCTCCACAAGCAATTAACCGTAATACATCTAATTCCCTAGCTGTGAGTTGCGCCAATTCTGGAGGAGTTTGCACAGATGGGGCAGGTGCGGCAATGGGCGTGAGTGCTTTTTCAAACAATCCGGGGCCGAGTAGGGTTTGTCCCTTGTAGACGGAGCGAATTGCTAACATTAGTTCATCTGGTTCAGTATCCTTGAGCAAATAGCCCTTTGCACCCAGCCGCATCGCCTGAAAAACATACTCATCATCATCAAAGGTGGTGAGGACGAGAACCTTAATTTCAGGATATTGTTGAGCGATCGCTTTTGTGGTGGCAACTCCATCCATTACGGGCATCCGAATATCCATTAGCACAATATCGGGTTGCAGTACGGCAATCTGTTCGAGTGCCCGTTGTCCATTTTCTGCCTCACCGATTACCTGCATCTCTGCATTGGACTCAAGCATACTCTTAAGTCCCTGACGAATAAGATGCTGATCGTCAACTAATAAAATCTGAATCATAAGCTAAAACACCAACAGCTTTGATAGTGGCAAAGAAACAGAAATACAGCAACCTGTTCCTAGTTGACTGTGGAGATTTAACTTACCGCCCAGTGCAACCGACCGTTCTCGCATTCCTTGTAACCCAAAGCCGGTTGTATTTTGAGTGGGGTTAAAGCCTTTTCCATTATCTTCGATTGATAGATGAATCATCCCAGCGTGAGCCAGAAGTTTAACGGTGACACTCGTTGCCTCGGCGTGTTTGCAAATATTGGTCAGCGATTCTTGGACAATACGATATAGGGCGGTGTTTACTTCTGTTGGTAAAGTGTACGGTATATCAATTTCACAGGATGGGTCAATACCTGTGGTTTGCTGAAAATCTGTCAATAGCTTTTCAATGGCTGATTTGAGAGATTGGCCTTGCAAAGGATTTGAACGCAAAACCGAAAGCGATCGCCGAATTTCTAGCAGCGCTTCAGCCCCTAGTTCTTTTGCCTGTTTGAGAAATGTCAATGCTTTGTCATTGTTTGATTGCCAAAACAACAAAGTATTATTAATCTGAATGGTTTGGGCAGCGAGAGTGTGTCCTAATCCATCATGAATTTCGCGGGCAATTCGATTGCGTTCCTGCAAGGTTGCTTGATCTTCAATCCGTAAGGCATACTGGCAAAGTTGTTGATTGATCGTCTCCAATTGCTGATGGGCAATTTCTAACTCCTCTCTACTTTGGCGTTCTGCAAGCAGAGCATTAATTAACAATAAAGCGAATACTAACGTTAAGCTAAACAATAATATATTACTTAATCGCCAATCCCAGGACATGGCGATCAGCTTATCTGGCATAAAATTCTCAGGTACAATCGGTCTTGATAAAAGCAGTGTTCCATAACAAAGCAAAGATAAAATCAAGACAGCCAACTGTCCCGATCGCTTAAATATGAGACAACTCCGCATCACCAGTACCAGACACAGCAAGAAAACTGAGCGAGTTGATAAAGTATGTTGAGTCGCTGGGAGCAAAATTAAACTGAATTCCAGGGCTGTATAAATTAATTTGCTTTCCAACTTCACCATTGGCAGCCTCAAACCCATCAAGCTGAAAGTAGCGATCGCCAGAACTCCTAGCGGCAAAGACCAGGACAACTGAAATGGCAGCAGAACTTCCATAAACACTGCTGTGGCTAACAATAGCCACTCTAGGTAAAGCAACAGACGGAAAGATGGATAGGTCAAGCTAACCATAGAACTGTTCCAACTCAATGGTCTTTCTAACAAAACCATAGGTATTCTCACTATTTTAGAGGGAAATATTGGGCTGGGGACTGGGG
>NZ_JABXKI010000021.1 GCF_017115095.1 Nostoc sp. NMS4
AGGAGTAATGCTTTTATCCCATACACGAATTATATACATATCATTTGGCCAACTGAAGTAAACTCCTAGCTCAATAAAAGATTTTTCCAGACTGACATCTATTTCAGATAACCTTATAGATGCATCATTTTCTTCATAGTCAGTAGAAGTTTTTAATTCACACTTGTTAGATTTTAAACCCTGAATAATTGATTCAGAAATATGTATTAAATTATTTTCCAGCTGACGGTAAGTGAAATCACTTCTATTGTTCTGTTTCATAGTGCCCCTTCTGAATTGAGATGGTCGCTTACAAAGATTGTTTGTGTCCTACTAGACACTAGTTCTCAGTGTTCCCAAACTCACGCGAGGTCTAACAATAATTAGATGCAAATTCTCTTATAAGTCCGCTTGCCTTGAAGATGAAGATTTGGGATTATTAGCTTACCAATTTCAGCAAAATCCTGAAAAGAGAGTATTTTTAAACGATGTATCAAAAGGTAAAAGCGCTAAGAAACCTTTGCGTCTTAGCGCCTTTGCGTGAGATATTCTTTCTAACTTCCTACACCATCTCAGACGAAGCCTGTACCATCTGCTGCGGCTGCGGCTGGAACATGAATAACGAGTAAACAACGTCTCGGCGAATGTTAACCATCATATCCAAGAAGAGTTCGTAACCCTCGCTCTTGTATTCAATCAGAGGGTCTTTTTGACCATAACCGCGTAACCCCACTGATTCGCGCAAGGCATCCATTTGTTGCAGGTGTTCCCGCCACAGCGTATCAATGCGTTGCAAGATAAAGAAACGTTCAGCTTGGCGCATCAATCCGGGTTGAACTTGGTCAATCTGCGCTTCTTTGAGGTCATAAGCAATTCGCACCTGTTCGTGGAGGAAGGCTTTAATCTCGCTGACGGTGATATCTTCTAATTGACTCGCTTGCAAATCCGCCAGTAGATAGACAAATTCTTTGACTTTCTCAACCAACTTTTCTAACTCCCACTCTTCCGAGGGCAAGTCTATGTTGATGTAAAAGTCAACGATGTCATCCATCGTTTTTTCAGCGTATTTAATCACCTGTTCTTTCAAATCTTGACCTTCTAACACCCGGCGGCGTTCGGCGTAAATAGCACGACGTTGATTGTTCATCACCTCGTCATACTCAAATACCTGCTTCCGAATGTCGTAGTAGTAGGTTTCAACCTTTTTCTGTGCGCCTTCCAAACTGCGGGTAAGCATCCCAGATTCGATGGGCATATCTTCTTCCACTTGGAAGGCATTCATTAACCCAGCAACGCGATCGCCACCAAAAATCCGTAGTAGGTTATCCTCTAAACTGAGGAAGAATCTCGTGGTTCCAGGGTCGCCTTGTCTTCCTGCACGTCCCCGCAACTGGTTATCAATCCGCCGCGATTCGTGGCGTTCTGTACCAATTACATGCAAACCGCCAATTCCCACTACCTCATCATGTTCGCGGGTCGTAAATTGTTCATATTCCTGCTTAACTTGGTTGTAAGCTGCCCGCAATTTCAGAATCACGGGGTCATCGATGGGAGCTTTTTCTGCGGCTACAGCTACCTTGTCTTCTGCTTCCAATTCCGGTAAACTGCGATCGCCATACTCACGCACGGCAATTTCTACTGCATCTTTGAGTAGTTTTTCGGTTTCTTTGGTCAACTGCGTCGGGAAAATTTCTGGTGAAGCCCGCCAAGTTTTTACTTTTTTACCAGGGACAAAGCCTTGACCACCGCCATGTCCGGTTGGTAATCCGGCTGCTCTTTGCACGCCAAAACTATCTTCGTCTTCTGGCATGACGATTCGGGGCATAAAGTATTCCCGCAGCTTTAGACGCGCCATATATTCGGAGTTACCACCCAAGATGATGTCTGTACCTCTACCAGCCATGTTGGTAGCAATCGTCACAGCACCTTTGCGTCCAGCTTGGGCGACGATTTCCGCTTCCCGTTCGACATTTTCCGGTCGGGCGTTGAGTAATTCGTGGGGAATTTCCAACTTTTTCAATAGCCGACTGAGAAGTTCGGATTTTTCTACACTAGTGGTTCCCACTAATACAGGTCTACCGAGTTGGTGCATTTCGGCACATTCTCCGGCGATCGCCCCCCACTTGCCTGATTCTGTCTTAAACACCATATCAGACAAATCTTCGCGTCTGCGATCGCGGTTGGTGGGAATTACCGCAACTTCCAATTTGTAAATTTTTTCAAATTCTGGTTCTTCCGTTTTTGCCGTTCCGGTCATTCCACCGAGTTTTGGATACAGCAAGAACATATTTTGGTAAGTAATTGTCGCTAGAGTTTGAGTCTCTGGCTGAATCTCTACGTGTTCTTTCGCTTCAATTGCCTGGTGTAATCCATCACTCCAACGCCGTCCGGCTAGCACCCGACCAGTAAATTCATCCACAATTACTACTTCCCCATTGCGGACGATGTAATTTACATCTTTGAGAAAAAGTTCTTTGGCTTTAATTGCATTGAAAACGAAGTGCGCCCAAGGATCTTCTGGGTCAAATAAATCTGTAACTCCTAAAAGATTTTCCGATTCTGCAAACCCTTCATCTGTCAAAAGCACGTTACGAGCTTTTTCATCCACATCGTAATGTTCGTCTTTTTTGAGTGTGAATGCTATTTCAGCAGCTTGTAGATACTTTTCTGTCGGTCTTTCCACCTGCCCAGAAATAATCAGTGGTGTCCGCGCCTCATCAACTAAAATCGAGTCCACCTCGTCAATTACGCAATAATTAAACGGGCGTTGCACCACATCTGCCATTGATGTCGCCATATTATCCCGCAGATAGTCGAAGCCGACCTCGCTGTTGGTAACATAAGTAATATCGCAGTCGTAGTTTTTCTGACGTTCACTAGGAGTCATGCTTGACTGAATTAGCCCCACACTCAGTCCCAAGAACCGATGCACCTGTCCCATCCATTCAGCGTCCCGACGAGCTAGGTAATCGTTTACGGTGATGACGTGTACACCTTTAGCAGTAAGGGCATTTAAGTAACTTGGTAAGGTGGCGACTAATGTTTTACCCTCACCGGTTTTCATTTCGGCAATTTGCCCCACATGCAAAATGATACCGCCAAGGAGTTGGACATCAAAGTGCCGCAAGCCTAATACTCGCCGTGCTGCTTCCCGGACAACGGCGTAAGCTTCTGGCAATATGTCATCCAGGGTTTCGCCTTTAGCGAGCCGTTGTTTAAATTCGACGGTTTTACCTTTTAACTCATCATCGGAAAGAACCTTAATTTCTTCCTCTAAAAGGTTCACTTCAGTAACAGAAGGTTGGTATTTTTTAAGCTTACGAGCGTTGGGGTCGCCCAACAAAAGTTTTAGCATGGCAGGTTATAGAACTGAATCAAGGGGATGGGAATTAAAGGGTCGGCATTGTTGATTATAAACATTTAACCCAGTCCAAACGTCTTGGTCGTGGATGGGTGTGAAATGAGAATTACCTCAAAAGCAGGATAAAAACTAGGGTATCAGTTTACTAAATAATTGATTTTAACTCTTATCTTATAAGAAAAATGCTGAAAACCCCGAAGTTGAAACCTAAAAACCCAAAAAGTTTTTAGGTTTTAAAGTCCTTCTGGTAGGGGACGGCACTTGCTTTATGCTGGAGAACGCATCGATTGCAGTGTCTCATGAAAGCTGCTTAAGGGATTTATCCCCTAGTGACATTTAGCGCTATAGTTTTTTTAAACAGGTAAGGGTAATCAACCTGTCTAAAAACCCAGTAACCTAAACGGTTGACGCTGCACCTTCTCCCAAAGGGAGAGGCTACGCCAAGACAACTGAATCTAAGAAGTTCTACTTCGTAGTTCTAGTTTTCGCCCAGAAGTAGGTAAAAGATTCATGGAAACTAGACAAACAGCTTTTAAAGTCAAACAAATTTTGGAGTAATCCAACTACCGAGGGGCACTTGGAAAGTTAAAGCTTAGGGAGAGAACCACCTCTGGTTTAGTTAACGCAAGGAAGCTAAATTAAGTGGACTCGTTGAACTAAGAATCTCCATGTCTTTAGACCGGAGGTGCGATTCGTTTCTCAGAAATGGGTAGAAAACTCAAGGATGAGAGCTTTAGTAAGGTAATCCACCAGGATTGAGTTCGCACTTGAATCCCTTACTAACTGACAACTTACTATCCATGTAGGTGAGGAAATCTAGCCAAGCTATGAAGGCAAAGAAAGCTAGAGGAAGAAGGGAAATATAGAGGTGCTACGCCAAAATTATAACCCAATCCACAATAAACCAAATCCTAACATTTTGGTACGAGATTGAAAGCACACAGAGAACCGGGATAACTCGGTTTCCCCTATAGAGGCGACTGATTCTCGCTCTCTGTAAAGCGGGGGTGAAAGCAGTTACAGGCGGTAATAGCTGAAAGCGCCTACTGCAAGCAAGAGTCTATGAGTAGAACAAACGAAGTGTCATTTAACCATCGAAACTGAAGACCAGGGAATATAAGCTACCAGTTTTTAAAACTGCATTCCTGGATTGGAAATATCCGATAAGGGTAAAGTCTATCAGGTTTCTCCGACCGAGATAGCGTACTACTTAGAACCCCGGTGGATAGACACACTCTAAGGACTCAATCAATGGATAGTAGGAACGAAATAACCCTCTTGTATGCTCCTCATCATATTTTGGCGAGGACGGCGGTCAGGCTTCATGCTGCAAGAGGATGGGATGGTTTAAAAAGCCAATGCTTAACCCGAATTAACGGGTAATGCCTTAAAAGGGATGGTGTAATTACCAGGATACGCAGACGTAAACCGCGAAGGTGAATAAGTGAAAAGGTGCAAGTGGTAATGTACAAGCCTAAATCTGATTCGATGGCGGATACAGAGGGATGGAAACACATCAATTGGCGCAATGCCGAAAGATATGTTTACAAGTTACAAAAACGCATTTTTGCTGCTTCCCGTTGTGGAAACATTAACGATGGTCACATCAAATATTGGATTTCCATCGGCGGTGATAGCTGGGTATTCGCAACCAGGAAATCTCTCGACCCTACCAGTGTCAAATTTAGTCTTTCTTCATAGTATCATTTTGCCCCCAGATGAGGCCAAAGAGGGAGTGGGGGAATGGAGTTAGGAGTGAGGAATTTTTCAATTCCTCACTCCTCACTTCCACTCTGCTGTCAGGCGGCGGAAATTGTAATCATTGGCACTGGGATGACAACTGATACAACTGCCAACTTGGACAGGACGTGGTAACTTAACCCCTGGATGCAAAGCTTTGAAATAACGCGAGTTGTTGACGCGATATGGTGTTTCTTCGTCGTCTAGCTGCACGCGGGAGAAAGTCGAAAGATATTTCCACACTAAGATGCGTTGCGGATCGACTAAAGGCTTGAGTTGTGCGCCGTAGTGCTGCGAGTCTTGCAGGATATTTTTCCAAGTTTGGGTAGGTAAAACGGCTGGTGGTATGCCAATGTGACACGTGGAGCAGTTTTCTAAATACAGTTCTTGCCCCAGTTGGTATTGTGCAGGTACTACGTCAACAGTGCCAATTTCAGCAGGGGGAGTAGCACTTTGGGCGTTAGTTGCCAAGGCTAGAAGCCAGCCCATAGCTAAACTCCAGGTTACAATTACCAGAAGTAAACCGAAAAATTGGCGTTTGAATTCACGTTCGCCGCTTTGCTGTAGCGTTTGGCGTTGGCGTAGCCCGCCGTAGGCATCGCGGATTTTGCGCTTAACAAAAATTGACATTCCTCACATTCCCAAATATTTAAAAGTGGCGCTTGTGCAATCAAATATAATTCCTATACCGACAACAGTAATATAAATATCTATCAGCGCACCACTCAGGGGAAACGCATCTAATTTGTTTTGACAAAATGTAACTTATATGAACGCA